>JAYUCA010000423.1:0-21442 GCA_043740535.1 Rhodospirillales bacterium
TCCCGCTCGCTGCTGCTGGCCTTCAGGTGCCGGACGCTCGCCAGCGCCCCGGCGGCCACCGCGGGCGGCAGCGCCGTCGTGAAGATGAAGCCCGAGGCGAAGCTGCGCACGAAGTCGCACATCGCGGCCGAGCCGGCGATGTAGCCGCCGACCACGCCGAAGCCCTTGGCCAGCGTGCCCTCGATCACGGTGATGCGATGCGCCAGGCCCTCCCGCTCCGCCACGCCGCCGCCGCGCGGGCCGTACAGGCCCACGGCATGGACCTCGTCGCAATACGTCATGGCGCCGTGCTTTTCCGCCACGTCCAGGATTTCGGCCAGGGGGGCGATATCGCCGTCCATGGAATAGACGCTCTCGAACGCGATCAGCTTCGGCAGCGCCGGGTCCATCAACGACAGCCGGCGGTCCAGGTCCGCGACGTCGTTATGCGCCCAGACGATCCGGTCGGCCCGGCTGTGCCGGATGCCCTCGATCATCGAGGCGTGGTTCAGCGAGTCGGACAGCACGACGCAGCCAGGTATGCGCCCCGCCAGCGTGCTGAGCGCGGCCCAGTTCGCCATGTAGCCGGAGTTGAACAGCAAGGCCGCCTCGTGCCCGTGCAGGTCCGCCAGTTCCGCTTCCAGCACCACATGGTAGTGGTTCGTGCCGGCGATGTTGCGCGTGCCGCCGGCGCCCGCGCCGCAACTGTCCAGCGCCTCGTGCATCGCCGCCAGCACCGCCGGGTGCTGCCCCATGCCCAGGTAGTCGTTGCTGCACCAGACGGTCACCTCGGACTGGTTGCGGTCCTTGAAATGCGTCGCCTTCGGGAATGCCCCGGCCTTGCGCTGCAGATCGGCGAACACGCGGTAGTTGCCCTCCTGCCGCAGGGCGTCGAGCTGCTTACGGAAGAAGTGCTGATAGTCCATGGCTCGTCCCCCTCGAGGTCTTGTTGGACACCACCGCGGCGCGCGGCTTCGGCTTGCCGCGCAGCGACCACGCCCACAGCTGCGCGAACGGCAGCGGCAGGATCAGGAACCAGTGCTCGATCACCGCCAGCGACAGCATCCCTGCCAGGAACGTCAGGCCGGCCGCGTGCGGCGCCGTTCCCGCATCGTTGGCCGCCTGCCACAGCATCACCGCGCCGATCGTGCCGCCCGTGAGCGACAGCGGCATCAGCAGGTTCATCGGGCGCCGGGCCATGAAGCTGAGCAGATAGCGCAGGTGCGCCGGAATGAACTCCTCGCCCAGGTTCAGCACGCCCAGGAACACATTGAGCTTGGCGCTGGTCCGCATCAGCCACAGCAGCATGAAGGTCCAGACGCCGACCTGGTTCGGCGCACCCCAGGTGGATGCCACGATCACCACGGCGGTGGCGACGATGGCCAGCTCATGCCAGACGCATGCGTCGAAGCCGTAGCGGAAGCGCTGCCAGGCGCTGCAGCCGTCGGGGGCTGCGGTGCGGCGGGTGCCGGTCACGAAGCCCATGAAGAAGCTCATTTCCTGCCATGCCCAGGCCAGGATCCCATAGGTGAACGCGGCGTAGGCTCCGGCTTCGGACGTATCGCCGCTGCTCTGCGACAGGCGGACCAGCACGATGGCGAACAGGATCGTGCCGGCCCCCATGCTCCAGCGGAAGGTCCACCGCGGCAGGTTGTCCAGCAGCAGCACGACGCCGGTGCTGAACCACCAGACGAACACCGCATACAGCGCCGGGTAGAACAGCCCGTGCATCTACCAGGCCGGAACCAGCCGGACGACGCTGGGCATCGCGTTCTGCTTCACCGGCAGGAAGTACACCCGCAGGAACGTCGCCCCCGCCGCAAGCGTCAGCCCGATGCCGCGCAGCTTGCCCATCACGCCGCCCTGCCGCCGCGCGTCGCGCTTGGCCTCGGTGATCCGCCGCATCCGCTCGAGCCCGGCGCGGAACGCCGGATGGTCGATGTCCAGCTCCACCGGGAACACCTGGCGCGCGATGTCCGACGTGATGCGGAACACCGTGTAGTCGTAGTCCGTCGGGTCGATCCCCAGCGCCGCGTGGAACGCAGGACGCGCGTGGTCCCGCACATACATCGTCGCGAACACGGCCAGCAGGAAGAACCGCACCCAGTATTTGTTCAGCCCGCTCAACAGCTTCGGGTCCGATCGCATCAGCAGCGCGAAGGCTTCGCCGTGCCGGAACTCGTCGTTGCACCACTCCTCGAACCACTGGAAGATCGGGTGGATCATGCGGTCCGGATGGCGTTCCAGGTGCCGGAAGATGGTGATGTAGCGGGCATAGCCGATCTTCTCGGAAAGGTATGTCGCGTAGAAGATGAACTTTGGTTGGAAGTAAGTGTATTTCTTGGCCTTGGACAAGAAGCTCAGGTCCAGGCCCACGCCGAAATCCTTCAGCGTGTCGTTGATGAAGGCGGCATGCCGCGCCTCGTCGCGCGCCATGCAGGCGAACAGGTCGTGGATGTCGCCCTGCTTGATGCGGGTCTTGATCTCGGCATACAGCAGGCAGCCGGAGAACTCGGCGGTGACGGAGCTGACCAGGAACTCCAGCAGCTCCCGCCGCAGCTCGGGCTCGTAGCTCTGCAGGTCGAGGTCGAACGCCTTGGTCCGGATGAAGTGGCCCTTGTTGGGGTCAGACCGCAGCTCCGCAATCAATCCGTCCCATTCGGCGCGCACGGCGCCGATGTCGATCCGCTCCATGGCGGCGAAGTCGGTCGTGTAGAAGCGCGGGCTGAGGACCGTGTCCTCCTGCGCCATACGGGTGGTCTCGACCGAGCGGTTCTCGGCGGTGCGGACTTCGTCGATGTTATACATGTCCGGCGTCCTTCGGCTCGAAGCCGACCTCATACAGTTCCGTCAACAGGAATAGGGACGTTACTGCGGTCCACAAGCGCAGCACTGCGCCGGCGCGGCTCACGGTGGCCGGGCACTGCATCACGAGGTGCTCCCCGAAGCCGATATGGGTGGGCACGCCGTGCACCTGCACCACGTCGCCCGCCCGGATCTCGATCCCGGCCGGCACGGCGTAGGCGTGATAGCTTTCCTGCGTCTTCTCGATGTCCACGTCCGCGTGCGCCTCCACGGTGCGGCGGCCGAACAGCCAGTCGTCGGTCATGGCTTGCCTGCGGGGATCGTGGGCAGCAGGGCGGTGAAGACAGCAACGTTGGTGGGGCCGAAGGCCTCCAGCTCCAGGTGCTCGCCCGTCGACGGGTCGTCCAGCGTGATGCGGCCGTCGCCCCAGGCGGTCAGGCGCAGCGGCTCGGTGGCCGGCACGTCGCGCATGCGCCGGGCGCGGGCCATGCTGCGGAGCATGCCGCGCAGGAAGCCCTGCTCGCCCTCGAACACCGCCAGCGTCTGGCCCGTCTGCGCCTCGGTGACCTCCACCGCCCGGTCCGGCCGGTCCGTGAAGCGCAGCGCCCGCTCGGCCACCACCTGGCCGGACGACGGCGTGGACAGGCCGCCCACAGCCCGCGGCCCGATCACCGCCGCGCCCAAGGCCAGGACGACGGCCAGCGCGACACCGATCAGCGGCAGGCGGGGCAGGGCAGGCGGGATGGCGAATGGCCTCATACGATGCTCCGGTCAGGCTGCCATTGTCGCAACGCCGCTCTGACGCCGGGCATTGTCCATCAGATCGGACGACAGCGCCACAGGCGCGGGCGCGTCGGCCGACGCCGCGATGGCCCGCGACAGGATCTGGCCGGCCGCCTCTGTGTCCGCGACCCCCCGCAGCAGCGGCTCGGGGTTCTTGAAGTGCCCAGGCCGCGCGAAGGGCCACAGCACCGCCCAACCCAGGCCGGTGCGGGTATCGGGGGCCAGCCGCAGCGCGATGTCGCCGGTGCCGTCGCCCTGCAGCTTGATCGACACGCCGTCGATCTTCACGAAGGGCAGGTTGACCGTCATCGGCACCGCGATGCCCATCCGCAGCGTGACCCGGCGGTTGGTGATGGTGTAGGTCGCCGACCGCGCCGCCCCCCAGGCATACAGCGCCACCAGGCCCAGCGGCACGGCCGAGGCGCCCGCCGCCCGCCCGATGTCGATCGCCACCTCGGCCAAGGGGTCGCCCCGCGTGGCGCCATGGATCGCCACCCAGGCCACCAGGGCGGCGAAATACATCGACAGGCCGCGGATGTGCAGCGCGTTGCGGGCCACGGCACGCCAGGACGGCGCGCCCTGCCACAGCACGCGCTCGCCGGGCGGCAACGCGCCCGGCAGCGGATGCAGGGTCATATCAGCGGATCCCCCCGCCCCGGCACCGCATACATCTTGCCGCCCGCGTAATAGGCCATGATCTTGTCTTCTTCCAGCAGCGTCACCGTGTCGGGCGACCGGGTCGCCGGCACCGTCGCGAACTGCGCCCCGGTGATGAAGTTGGTGCCGATCGTCTGCCGTTTCCGGTCGATCTCGGTGTAGTGGATCGGCATCAGCACGTGCGTCGCGTCCGCCGGGTGCGCCAGCGCGATCTCAAGGTAACGCACCATATACTCCGAGCGATCGACCCAGACGTCGACGATCTTGCCCGCGTGCACGCCGTCCAGCCCGAACACCTCGTAGCCCATCAGGCTGGGGTCGTCGTGGTCCAGGAAGAACGCCGTGGCCGAGCGCAGCGGCACGATCTTCGGCATCTGGTCGTCGAATGCCAGGTCCGGATGGTCCGCCCGGCGCGCCCATGCGCCGGGACCCATGCCGGACAGCATCGGGTTGCCGATCGGCTGATACGGCGCGCCCGGGAAGCGGGCGGACGGCACCGCGTTCAGCACCTCCGGCGCCTCGGGGCGCGGCGCGTGCACCACATGGCCGTTCGCCAGCAGGAACGTCTTGGGCGCCGGCACGAAGGGGAAGCCCTGCAAGGTCACGCCCTTGCGTTCCGTCAGCAGCGGATAGCCTTCCCGCTTGCCCTCCCGGTGCAGGTAGTAGATCAGCCCGGCGAAGAATATCCAGAACGCGTAAAGCACGAGTTGCGCGACATCGATGTAGTTGGTGATTGCGCCCGGTTGCATCGTGGGACCTCAGCCTGGTTGCAGGTTTGCGGAAGAAAAATCTGGTTGCATGCGGACCAGCGGCCCGACAGCAACCAGGGTGACGAACAGCAGCGCGATCTCGATCGCGTAGACCGCCACGTAGCCGGTGGCGGGAACCGCCAGCGCCGGGCCGAACTGGCCGGCCTCGGCCAGCAGGGAAATCCCGTCGCGCAGCAGGCCCCCGGCGGCAACGGCCACGCCCGCGGCCGAGGCCTGCACGGCGCCCCAGATGCCCAGCGTCAGGCCGATATGCCCGCGCGGCGCGGACATCATCGCCGCCGTCAGCGTGCAGTGCGCGAACAGCCCGGCGCCCACGCCGATGCCCACGACGCCCACGCCGAACAGCATCGTCGTGTCCAAGGGCGCCGCGAAGATCAATGACGAGAACGCCAGCAGCCCGGTCAGCGCCGCAGCGCCCGCCAGCCGGTAAGGGTCCGCGCCGCGCCCCAGCAGCCGCGCGCCGACCGCGAAGCCGATCAGCCCGCCCATCGCCAGCGCCGCCGTCATCGCCGTGGTCGCGCCCACCGACAGGCCCAGCACCTGGCCGCCGTAGGGCTCCAGCAATATGTCCTGCATGCTGAACGCCATCGTGCCCAGCCCCAGCGCCACCAGCCGCCGCCGCGCCTGCACGCCGTCGGTGAAGCCGCGCCACGTGCTGGCGAACGTCGGCCGCGGCCCGGGGGCGGTGCGGGCGGCGTTGCGCGGCTCCTGCTTCCACAGCGCGATGCCGTTCAGCACCACCGTCGCCACCGCCGAGCCTTGCACCACCTGGATCAGCCGGATCTGGCTGAAATTGGCCAGCAACCCGCCGAACAGCAGCGCGCTTGCAACCATGCCCAGCAGCAGCATCATGCACAGCAGCGCCACAACCTTCGGGTGCGCCTTGGGCGGCGCCAGGTCGGTCGCCAGCGCCAGCCCGACCGTTTGCACCGTGTGCAGCCCCGCGCCCACCAGCAGGAACGCCAGCGCCCCCGCCGCCTGGCCTATCCACATCGGCCCCGTCGTGTCGCCCGACAGCAGGATCAGCGCGAACGGCATGATCGACAGCCCGCCGAACTGCACCAGCGTGCCAAACCATAAATACGGCACCCGCCGCCAGCCCAGCACGGAGCGATGGGTGTCCGACTTGAACCCCACCACGGCGCGGAACGGCGCGAACACCAGCGGCAGGCTGATCATGACGGCGACCAGCCACGCGGGCACGCCCAGCTCCACGATCATCACCCGGTTCAGCGTGCCGATCAGCAGCACGACGGCCATGCCGACCGTCACCTGGAACAGGCTCAGCCGCAGCAGCCGGCCCATCGGCAGTTCGTCCGTCGCCGCATCGGCGAAGGGCATGAACGCGGTGCTCAGCTTCGACCAGTTGCCGCTGGCGCGCCGGTTCACCCGTGCGGCCGAGCGGCACATGCCCTCGATCGTCCAGCCGGGGATCTCGCCCGGCGTGTAGATGTAGGGCTGCCTGCTCATCGCCGGACGATCTCCAGCGCCTCGGACTTGTAGAAGCCGACGTCGATGCGCAGCGTGCGGCCGGTGGTCCAGCCCGTCAGCGCCGGGTCGGCGGCGATCAGCGCGGCCAGCCTGCCGGGGCGGATCGGCTCGATCGCCGGCGCACGGTCCCGCCGCGGGAACAGCCGGCCGGCCGCGTGCATCACCGCCAGCAGCGGCGTGCGCGGCGCGAAGGTGAACACGACGGAGCGTTCGGCGCGGGCGGCCAGGCCTGCCAGCACGCGCACCATGTCGTGCGCCTCGTAGTGGATCATGCTGTCCATGCCGACGACGTGGTCGAACCGCCCCAGATACGGGTCGAGCATGTCGCCGGAGCGAAAGGAGATGTTCAGCCCCTGCGGCGCGCGTTCCTCGGCGACCTGCACCAGCTTGGGCGACAGGTCGATCGCGACCACCTCGGCCCCCCGCTGCGCCGCCTCCACCGCCAGCGCCCCGGTGCCGCAGCCGGCATCCAGCACCCGACGGCCCGAAAGGTCGTCCGGCAGCCACGACAGCAGCGTGGCGCGCATCCGGTCCCGCCCGGCCCGCACAGTGGCGCGGATGCCGCTGACCGGCGCGTCGCTGGTCAGCCGCTCCCACGCCTTCACCGCGGTGCGGTCGAAGTAGGTCTCCAGCTCGCCGCGGCGGGAGAGGTAGGAGGTGCTGGTCATCAATCGTAGCCAAGCAGGTCGAAGATGTCCCGGTCCTTCAGCGACGTCGCCTCCAGCGGGCTGGCCCCGGCCCACAGCGAGGCGGCCAGGCGCAGGTATTCGAGCTTCACCGCCTCCAGCTCCGGCGTCGGGTCCATCTCGAACAGCGTGCACTTCTTCAGCCGCGAGCGGCGGATGGCATCGAGGTCCGGGAAATGCGCCAGCGTCTTCAGGCCCGTCGCCGCGTTGTAGCGGTCGATCTGGTCCGTCCCGGCGCTGCGGTTGACGATCACGCCGCCCAGCCGCACGTCGTAGTTCTTGGACTTGGCCTGGATCGCCGCGACGATCCGGTTCATCGCGAAGATGCTGTCGAAGTCGTTGGCCGCCACGATCAACCCGAGGTCCGCATGCTGCAGCGGGCTTGCGAAGCCGCCGCACACCACGTCGCCCAGCACGTCGAAGATCACGACGTCGGTCTCTTCCAGCAGGTGATGCTCCTTCAGCAGCTTCACCGTCTGGCCCACGACATAGCCGCCGCAGCCGGTGCCGGCCGGCGGCCCGCCCGCCTCCACGCACATCACGCCGTTATAGCCCTGGAACACGAAGTCCTCGACCCGCAGTTCTTCCGAATGGAAGTTCACCGCCTCCAGCACGTCGATCACCGTAGGCAGCAACTGCTTGGTCAACGTGAAGGTGCTGTCGTGCTTCGGGTCGCAGCCGATCTGCAGCACGCGCTTGCCCAATTTGCTGAACGCGGCACTCAGGTTGCTGCTGGTCGTGCTCTTGCCGATGCCGCCCTTGCCGTAGACCGCGAACACCTTGGCGCCCTCGATCTTCATGTTCGGGTCGAGCTGGACCTGAACGCTGCCCTCGCCATCGCCGCGCACCTTGCGGGCGGGCGGGTACGGGATCGTCGCGACACTCATGCTGCCAGCTCCACTTCAATTCCTTCAAGCCTGTCTTCCAGCGCCTCGCCGGCGCGGCGCAGCGCCGCCAGCGTTTCGGCGTCCGGGGACCAGTAGTTGCGGTCGGTCGCCTCGATCAGCCGGTTGGCGATCTTGAGGCTCGCCTTCGGGTTCAGCGTCGCCAGCCGTTCCCGCATCAGGGGGTCCAGCACGTAGGTCTCGGCGAGTTGCTGATACACCCAGGGGCTGACCTCGCCGGTCGTCGCCGACCATCCCAGCGTGTTCATCACGTGCGCGTCGATCTCGCGAACGCCCTCATAGCCGTGCTTCAGCAGCGCCTCGTACCACTTCGGGTTCAGCGCCCGCGTCCGCGTCTCGAGGTTCACCTGTTCGCTGAGCGTCCGCACCGTGCCGTCGCCGCGGGTCTGGTCGCCGATGTAGACGTCGGCCTTCTGCCCGCCGCGGGCCTGCCGCACCGCGCGGCTGATGCCGCCCAGCGTGTCGAAGTAGTGATCGACCGTCGTGACGCCCAGCTCGATGCTGTCGAGGTTCTGGTACGTGATGTCGACCGTCGCCAGCACCTGGGTCAGCAGTGCCGCCTGCCGCGTCGGCCGCCCGTCGACGCCATAGGCGAACCCCTTGCGCGCCACATAGGCGTCGGCCAGCTCGTCCTCGTTCTCCCACGTGCCAGAGCCGACCAATGAGTTCACGTTGGCGCCGTATGCGCCGTCCGCGTTGCCGAACACCCGCAGGGCGGCCTGCGCCATGTCCCCGCCATGCTCGGCGATGAACGCCAGCGCGTGCTTGCGGATGAAGTTCTGCTCTGCGGGCTCGTCCGCCTCGGCGGCCAGCAGCGCTGCCTCGGCCAGCAGCTTGGTCTGCAACGGCAGCAGGTCGCGGAAAATGCCGGACAGCGTCAGCACCACGTCGATGCGCGGACGGCGCAGCTCGGCCAGCGGGACCAGCTTCGCGCCGCACAGCCGGCCATAGCTGTCCGAGCGCGGGGC
The DNA here is from genome assembly GCA_043740535.1 of Rhodospirillales bacterium. Lineage (GTDB taxonomy): Bacteria > Pseudomonadota > Alphaproteobacteria > Acetobacterales > Acetobacteraceae > JBBROS01. The sequence continues at coordinate 9,045 of JAYUCA010000423.1, forward strand.
GGCGCCCATCAGCCATAGCGCCTGGGCGATCGGGCCGCCTTCCGTCTTCAGGTTGTCGGTGCCCCACAGCACCATCGCGATGGTTTCCGGCACCGGCTTGCCGTCCAGCGCGTGCCGGGCCAGCAGGCGGTCGGCCTGTCGGGCGCCGTCCTGCACCGCGAAGGCGCTGGGCAGGCGGAACGGGTCGAAACCGTGCAGGTTGCGGCCGGTCGGCAGCACCTCCGTCGTGCGCAGCAGGTCGCCACCGGGGGCCGGGCGCACATAGCCGCCGTCCAGCGCATGGAGCACGGCCGGCGTCTCGTGGTCCTCGGCCAGCAGCGCATCGAGGCGGGCGCGCTCGGCCGGGTCCGACACGTTGGCCGCGTCCAGCATCTCGCGCCGCTCGTCGGCATTCGGCGGCTGGCCGATCACGTGCAGGCCGTGCGGGATCAGCGTGTATTCCAGTTCGAGCAAGGCCGCGCCCAGCCGGTCGATCTGCGGCGCCGGGTCCGTCCAGGCGGGCTCGGCCGGCGCCAGCTCGACCGCGGCTGCCTGCGCCTGCACCAGCGCGGCCAAGGACGCCCGCTGCTCGATATCCGCATCCGGCTCCAGCGCCCGCCAGCGGTCCAGTGACGACTTCAGGTCCAGCAGCCCGCGATACAGCCCGGCATGCGCCACCGGCGGCGTCAGGTAGCTGATCAGCGTCGCGTTGGCGCGGCGCTTGGCGATCATGCCCTCGCTGGGGTTGTTCGAGGCGTAGAAGTTGATGTTCGGCAGATGCCCGATCAGCCGGTCCGGCCAGCACGCAGCCGACAGCCCGGCCTGCTTGCCCGGCATGAACTCCAGCGCCCCATGCGTGCCGAAATGCAGCACGGCGTGCGCGTCGAAGCCCTCGCGCAGATAGCGGTAGAACGCGTTGAACGCATGCGTCGGCGCGAAGCCCCGCTCGAACAGCAGCCGCATCGGGTCGCCCTCGTAGCCGAAGGCGGGTTGCAGCCCCACGAACACGTTGCCGAACTGCTTTCCCAGCACGAACACATGCGCGCCATCCGCCTGCAGCTTGCCTGGCGCCGGGCCCCATTGCGACTCGATCTCGGCCAGGTGCGTCTCGCGGCGGACGATGTCGTCCACGGGCACCTTCACGGCCACGTTCGCGTCCGTGCCGTACTGCGCGCTGTTGCCGCCGACGACCGCTTCCCGCAGCGCCTCCGCATCCGCCGGCACGTCCAGCGTGTAGCCGGCGGCCTGCATCGCGGTCATCGTGTTGAACAAGGACTGGAACACAGCCAGGTACGCCGCCGTGCCGGTTGCGCCGGCGTTCGGCGGGAAGTTGAACAGCACGACCGCCACCCGCTTCTGCGCCCGCGCCGTCCGCTTCAGCGCCACCAGCCGCGCCACCCGCTCGGCCAGCACCCCGGCCCGCTCGGGGTGGGAAACCATGTCCCGCGTGCAGGTCTTGCCGACGCAGCCGGCGCAAGGGTTGTCGGTGTTCGCACGCCCGCAGCGCCCGCCGAAGGTGATCGGCGCGATGCCGCCATCCAGCTCCGGCAGCGCCACCATCATCGTCGCTTCGACCGGCAGCAGGCCGCGGGGGTCCTGCTCCCACTGTTCCAGCGTCTGGAATTCGATCGGATGCGTCGTCAGGTATGGCACATCGAGCTTCGCCAGCAGGGTCTCGGCCGCCTTGCTGTCGTTGTAGGCCGGGCCGCCCACCAACGAGAAGCCGGTCAGCGACACGACCGCCTGCACGACGGGAACGCCGTCGCGGATGAAGAACCGCTCGATCGCCGGGCGCGCGTCCAGCCCGCTGGAGAACGCCGGGATCACCCGCAGCCCGCGGGCCTCCATCGCCCGGATCGCGCCGTCGTAGTGCCCGGCGTTGCCCGATATCAGGTATGACCGCAGCACGATCAGCCCGACCGTGCCGGCCAGCCCGCCCAGCGGCAGCGCCTCGGCCCGCTCGCTGAGCCGCCCCGGGATGTCCGGGTGATACACGCCGACATCCGGATATTCTGCCGGCGCCGCGACCGTCAGCGTCCGGCTGGGCCGCCGCGCCGGTGCGGCGTATTTCTGCACCAGCATCCGGACCAGGTTGGCCATGTTGTCGTCCGACCCGGCCAGCCAGTACTGCAGCGCCAGGAAGTAGCTGCGCACGTCCTGCGCCGTGCCGGGGATGAACTTCATCAGCTTCGGCAGCCGCCGCAGCATGCGCATCTGCGCCGCCCCGTCCGAACCGACGCCGTTGGTCGCCTTCGCGTCTTTCTTCGCGCCCCGCAGCCGCTTCAGCATCGCCAGCGCGCCGCTGGCCTCGACGGACATGTCGAAGCGGCCCAGCCGCGTCAGCTTCGTGATCTCGGGCGCCGACATGCAGCACAGCATGGCGTCGCAGCTCTCGCGCCGGGCCAGCAACTGCTGGTGCACCAGCCGCACGTGGTCTTCGAGGAACAGCATCGCGGCGACAACGAGGTCACCCTCCGCGATGTCCTTGTGACACTCGGCCAACGCGACCGGGTCGCTGCCCCACTTGTCGGCGGCGTGCACGACCAGGCTCAGGCCCGGGATGTCGGTCAGCAGCGCCGTGTGCGCGCGGGCGACGGCGCCGGACAGATGGCTGTCCATCGTCACGACGACGACCTTGATCGCATCAGCGGCCATAGTGAGCCTTCGCTTCATACAGGGTTTCGACCGTGATCGAGGCGAGCCCGCGTTCCGTCGCGTAGCGTTCCGTGTTCCGCCGCGCCTTGCCCCGCACGAAGAACGGGATCTTGCCCAGCTCCTTCTCGCCGTCGGGCGTCCAGGCTGCGGGCATGGCCGGCGCGGCCACAGCCGCTGGCACGGGCGCCGGTGTCGCCGCATGACCCAGATGCGAGGGCGCCTGGTCGGCCCCGAACTCGAAATCGTCGCGGAACATCGCGACCAGGTGCTCCTCCAGCCCCATCATCAGCGGGTGCACCCAGGTGTCGAACAGCACGTTCGCGCCCTCGAACCCCATCTGCGGCGAATACCGCGCCGGGAAGTCCTGCACGTGCACCGGGGCCGAGATCACCGCGCAGGGTACGCCCAGCCGCTTGGCGATGTGCCGCTCCATCTGCGTGCCCAGCACCAGCTCGGGCGAGGCCGCCGCCACCGCCTCCTCGACCTCCAGGTAGTCGTCGGTGATCAGCGCCTCCAGGCCCAGGCGCTTGGCGGCCTCCCGCACCTCGCGGCCGAACTCGCGGCTGTAGGTGCCTAACCCGACCACCTGGAAGCCGAACTCCTCGCTCGCCACCCGGGCGGCCGCCATCGCGTGGGTGGCGTCGCCGAAGATGAACACCCGCTTGCCGGTCAGATAGTTGCTGTCGACCGAACGCGAATACCACGGCAGGTGCGACGCCTGCTCCAGCGCCGCATCCACATCGAGGCCCGCCAACCCGGCGACCTCCCGGATGAACTCCCGCGTCGCGCCCACGCCGATCGGCACGGTCTTCGTCGATGGCTGGCCGAAGGTCCGCTGCAACCAGGCCGCCGCTGACCCGGCGACCTCCGGATACAGCACCACGTTGAACGACGCGTCGCCCAGATGCGCCAGGTCTGCCGGAGTCGCCCCCAGCGGCGCCACGACGTTCACCTCGACCCCCATGCGGCCCAGCAGGCCGGTGATCTCGCGCACGTCGTCGCGGTGCCGGAAACCGAGTGCGGCCGGGCCCAGCACGTTGCAGCGCGGCGCCGGGGCCTGCTTCGTGCCCGGCGGTGGGGCGTGCGGCCCGGCCAGCGCCCGGACCATCTGGTAGAAGGTCTCGGCCGCACCCCAGTTCTCTTTTTTCTGGTAGGCCGGAAGCTCGAGCGGGATGACGGGGATCGGCAGGTTCAGCGCGCGCGCCAGCCCGCCCGGGTCGTCCTGGATCAGCTCCGCCGTGCAGGACGCGCCGACCAGCATGGCCTGGGGCTTGAACCGCGCGAAGGCGTCCCGGGCGGCGGTCTTGAACAGCTCCGCCGTGTCCCCGCCCAGGTCGCGCGCCTGGAACGTCGTGTAGGTGACGGGCGGCCGCTTCGGCAGCCGCTCGATCATCGTGAACAGCAGGTCCGCATAGGTGTCGCCCTGCGGCGCGTGCAGCACGTAGTGCACGCCCTCCATCGCGGTGGCGATCCGCATCGCCCCCACGTGCGGCGGCCCCTCATAGGTCCATAGGGTGAGCTGCATCGGCCTAGACCCGCAACCGGCTGCGGCGGACCAGCGGCCGGGCGAACAGCTCGGCCAGGTCCCCGGCCTGGTCGTAGCCCTGCACCGGCGTGAACAGCAGCTCGATGCTCCACTTGGTGGCCATGCCCTCGGCCTCCAGCGGGTTCGCCAGGCCCAGCCCGCACACCACCAGGTCCGGTCGCGCGGCGCGGCAGCGGTCCAACTGGCGCTCCACGTCCTGGCCTTCGCTCAGCATCGTGCCGGCGGGCAGGGCGGCGAGTTCCATTTCCATGTGGGCGCGGTGCAGGTACGGCGTGCCGACCTCGACCAGTTCCATGCCCAGCTCGTGATGGACGAAGCGGGCGAGGGGGATTTCAAGCTGGCTGTCGGGGAAGAAGAAGATCCGCTTGCCGTCGAGCAGCGCGCGCTGCCGGGCCACGGCGGCGGCGGCGCGGGTGCGGGCGGCGGCGGTCGCCTGTTCGAACCGCTCGGCGCTGACGCCCCACAGGTCGGCGGCGGCGCGCAACCAGGCGGTGGTTCCCTCCACGCCCAGCGGGAAGGGGGCGGCGACCAGCGTGGCGCCCCGATTCTCCAGCGCGCGGGCCGTCTCGGCCAGGAAGGGCTGGGCCAGCAGCAGGCGGGTGTCCGGGCCGACGGGCGGCAGGTCTGTGGACCGGCGGGGCGGCAGGAAATGCACGGGGCCGACGCCCATCGCGTCGAACAGGCGGCGCATCTGGTCCTCGACGACCTCGGCCAGCGCGCCGGCGACCAGCAGGGCGGCGGGCGCCCCGGCCGCCTCGCGCGGCATGATCGGAACCAGCGCCGCCAGGCAGGCGTCCTCGCCCTGGGTGAACGTCGTCTCGATGCCGCTGCCGGAATAGTTCAGCACCCGCACCTGCGGCATGTGGGTCGCCGACAGGCGTTGCGCGGCCCGCGACAGGTCCAGCTTGATGACCTCGCTGGGGCACGAGCCCACCAGGAACAGCATGCGGATGTCCGGCCTGCGCGACAGCAGCCGATCGACGACCCGGTCCAGCTCGTCATTCGCGTCGGCCAGGCCCGCCAGGTCGCGCTCGTCGATGATGGCGGTGGCGAATCGGGGCTCGGCGAAGATCATGACCCCGGCCGCCGACTGGATCAGGTGCGCGCAGGTGCGGGAGCCGACGACGAGGAAGAAGGCGTCCTGGATCTTGCGATGCAGCCAGATGATCCCCGTCAGGCCGCAGAACACCTCCCGCTGGCCGCGCTCGCGCAGCACCGGGGCGTCCGCGCAGCCGAGTGCGGTGGCCGGAACATTCATGCGGACTGGCCGAATCCGATGCTGTGATGGGCGGCCGGCTGCCAGCGGCATTCCTGCTTGCGCGCCGCCCGCAGCTTCAGCACGAACTGCGCCGCGTTCAGGACGTAGGCCGTGTAGGCCGCGAGGGCCAGCAGCAGCAGCGCCTCGGTGGCCAGCGCCCCCGTGTACAGCGCCCACAGATAGGCGGTGTGCAGCGCCAGGACGAGCATGCTGACCATGTCCTCCCAGTAGAAGCCGGGGGCGAACAGATACTGGCCGAACACCTCGCGCTCCCAGATCGCGCCGGTGATCATGATCGTATAGAGGGTGAAGGTCTTGATCACGACGCTGGCGGTCGCGGCCTGCACGCCCTCGCCGGTCGCCAGCGTGCGCAGCACCAGCGCGAGGCTGACCAGGAAGACCAGGAACTGGATGGGCGCCAGGATGCCCTGGATCAACGTCCAGGGTGAACTGTCGCGCCGAACCTTCTGTTCCGGCGTGTAAAGCGGGCGTCCTGGCGGGCGGGCCATGGGCCGGCCGGTGACCCCGCCCCACGGGCAGCTGTCGAGCGGGGCGACGATGCGACCGAGCATGGACGTCAACATTGCTTGACAGCTCCCGGAAGAAACCAGTGTCACACTGCGGAAAATCGCTTCCCTCGGCGCTGCGCTGGTAGCAGAGTTGATGGACAAAACTTCACACATAGTACGTTTTCGGGCGCGACGTTCTCGATACCCGGCGGGCCGTGCGCCCTGGTCCGCCACAAGACGAAGGCTAGGCTGCGGCGAAATGGTGTGTCAAGCGCGCGTTACGTAAATCGCGATTGACACTTTACCCGCCGATCGACAAAAGTCAGGGGAGAAGAAGCAATGGTGTCCATGTCGCCAAACCTTTCACGGCACGGCTGGGTCGAGGCAGAGGGCACAATCGCCCCGCCGGCCGCGCGCCGTCCGGACGCTGCAGCAAGCTTGGGTAAGGCCAGCTTGGGGAAGGCCGGCTTGAGCGCGGTTGGCCTCGGCTCGGCAGGATTGGGCAACGACGGCCGCGACATCCTGCTGCGCGCCGTCAAGCAGGACGTGATCCCGCGCCTGGTGGCGCTGCCCTGGCTGCGAGTGTCAACTTCGCCTGACGAGTCGTCCAAGATCGGCGACGCCACGGTGCGACGGCTCACGACGCTATGCCTGGAGGCGGACAGTCAGGCGGTGTCGGTCTTCATCGCCCAGCTGCATCGGGCTGGCGCGGGCGCCGAGGCGATTTTCGAAACCCTCCTGACACCGGTCGCGCGTCAGCTCGGCCTCATGTGGGAGGACGACACGTGCACCTTTGCCGACGTGACGATTGGCGTGCTGCGCCTGCAGAACGCCCAGCGGTCCCTGACGGAGCACTACCTCAGCAGCCATGTCTCGGTCGCCGGCGCCCCCAGCGCGGTGCTGATGCCGGTGCCGGGCGAGCAACACAGCTTCGGCCTGTCGCTGGTTTCGGACTACTTCCTGCGCGCCGGGTGGAACGCCCGGTTGCGCCCGATGCCGACCGACGCGGACGCGGTCCGTCTGGTGCGGCGTGACAAATTCGACCTGATCGGCCTGTCATTCGCCTGCGACGACCGGATTACGGCAGCGAAGGCGCTGATCGAGTCGTTGCGCCGCGCGTCGGCCAACCCGAAGCTCATCGTCATGGTCGGCGGACCGTCGTTCCTCGCCGACCCCGGGCTTGCGGCGCAGATCGGGGCCGATGCCACCGCGTTGGATGGCCAGCAGGCGGTCCTGCGGGCCAACGACCTGCTGCATCCGTCGACCGCCCCCGCACACTCCGTGGCCGGCGACGCCTGATGCGCGACTGGGGGACGTGTGGCTGAAGATATCGGGCCCAAGGCCAAAGCTCCCCCCCCGCAGGCGTCCCCGGCGAAGACATCCCCCGCGAAACCCTCGGTTGCCGGCGAGTTCCTGTCCCCGCAGACCGCGCTCGGCAACCTCGATGCCGGCTCCGCGGCCTCGCTCATCGCCGTCGCATCCGACATCACCCTCATCGTCGACGCAGATGGCGTCATCCGCGACCTTTCGATCCAGAACGAGGAGCTGCTGGCCGAACTGGAAGGCGGGCGCCGCTGGATCGGCATGACGCTGCACGACACGGTGGCGCCGGACAGCCGGCACAAGGTCGCCAGCCTGCTGCAGGACCATGCGCGCACCGACGTCCGCTGGCGGCACATCAACCAGGTGACGGCGGACGGGCGCCATCTCCCGATACTCTATTGCTCCGTCCCGCTCGGGCAGCACGGCCGCGTCGTCGTGTTCGGCCGCGACATGCGGGCCTTCTCCGCCCTGCAGCAGCGCCTGATGAACGCCCAGGCCTCGCTCGAACAGGACTACTCCCGCCTGCGCGACGCCGAGATCCGATACCGCCTGCTGTTCCAGACCTCGTCCGAGACAGTGCTGATCATCGACCCGGCCCGCGGCCGCATCGTCGAGGCCAACCCGGCCGCCCGCGAGATGTTCGGCGCCGACCTGCGCGACATCGTCGGCCACCCGCTGCTGGCGCGCTTCGACAAGACAGAGGCGATCGAGCGGCACCTCAACGCCGTCCGCAACGGCGAGACGCCCGAAGACCTGACGGCGCACCTGCTGCATGGCCAGCGGGAGGTGCTGGTCCGCGCCACCGCCTTCCGGCAAGACGCGGCGACCATGCTGCTGGTCCGCATCTCCTCGGCCCACGCCGTCGCCGCGGCCGCGTCGCTGAGCGTGGTGAAGTCGAAGCTGCTCCGCGCGGTCGAGAGCGCGCCCGACGGCTTCGTCGTCGCCGACAATGACGGCCTGATCCTGACGGCCAACGCCGCCTTCCTGGAAATGGCCGGCGTGATGTCCGAGGACGCCGCCCGCGGCCAGGCGCTGGACCGCTGGGTGGGCGACACCGGCGTCGATCTGACCGTGCTGATCGCCAACCTGCGGCAGCGCGGCAGCGTGCGGCTGTTCTCCACAGCGCTCCGCTCCGAGACGGGCACGTCCGTGCAGGTGGAAATATCGGCGGTGTCGATCGCCAACGGCGGCAAGCCGAGCTTCGGCTTCGCCATCCGCAACGTTGCCCCGCGCCTGCGCGTCGAGACCAAGGCCGGCCGCACCCTGCCGCGCTCGGTCGAGCAGCTGCAGGAGCTGATCGGCCGCGTGGCTTTGAAGGACCTGGTGCGCGAGGCGACCGAGGTGATCGAGCGCCTGTCGATCGAGGCCGCGCTGGAGCTGACCAACGACAACCGCGCCTCGGCCGCCGAGATGCTCGGGCTGAGCCGGCAGAGCCTGTACGTGAAGCTGCGCCGCTACGGCATCGGCGACCTCGACCCGTCGGAAAGCAGCTGATGGCCGGCGAGGCGCGCATGCAGCGGGCTGGGGCGGCCCCGGACCGCACCGGGCTGTCCGCATCGTTGGAGCTGCTGAAGCCCATCACCTGGTTTGCGCCGATGTGGGCGTTCGGCTGCGGCGTGGTATCGGCCGGCGTGCCGTTCCGCGGCCATTGGGGTGTCGCGGTGCTGGGCATCGTGCTGGCCGGGCCGATGGTGTGCGGCACGAGCCAGGCGGTGAACGACTGGTTCGACCGCCATGTCGATGCGATCAACGAGCCGGGGCGGCCCATCCCCTCGGGGCGGCTGCCGGGGCGCACGGGCCTGTTCATCGCGATCGTCTGGACCATCCTGTCTTTGCTGGTGGCCGCAGCGCTGGGCCGCTTCGCCTTCGACGCGGCGATGATCGGGCTGGCGCTCGCCTGGGCCTACAGCGCGCCGCCGCTGCGGCTGAAGACGAACGGCTGGATCGGCAACCTGGCCTGCGGCGCCTGCTACGAGGGCCTGCCCTGGTTCACCGGGGCGGCGATCCTGGCCGGCGGATTTCCAGGAGCGCACGTCGTGTGGATGGCCGTGCTGTACAGCGCCGGCGCGCACGGCATCATGACGCTGAACGATTTCAAGTCGGTCGACGGCGACCGCCAGACCGGCATCGACTCGCTGCCGGTGCTGCTGGGGCCGGACCGCGCGGCGCGGCTCGCCTGCGTCGTGATGGCGGCCCCGCAGGTCGTGGTCATGGCGCTGCTGGTCCGCTGGGGCGCGCCCTGGCACGCGGCCGGCGTCGGCGTGCTGCTGCTGGCGCAGGCGGGGCTGATGCTGCGCTTCCTGTCTGACCCGCGGCGTTTGGCGCCTTGGTACAACGGCACCGGCACGACGCTGTATGTGCTGGGCATGCTGGTCGCCGCCTTCGCGCTGCGGGTCGGCGCGTGATGGGCTGGCTGGGCATCCTGCGGCTGGGCCTGGTGCAGGCCGGGCTGGGCGCGATCGTGGTGCTGACCACGTCGACGCTGAACCGCGTGATGATCATCGAGTTGCATCTGCCCGCGATCGTGCCGGGCGTCCTGGTGGGTCTGCATTACAGCGTGCAGGTGCTGCGGCCCCGGCTGGGCTACGGGTCTGACCTGGGCGGCCGCCGCACGCCATGGATCGTCGGCGGCATGGCGGGCCTGGCGCTGGGCGCCACCGCGGCGGCGGGCAGCGTCGCCGTCATGGGCACGCATCTTTTGCCGGGTATCGGGCTGGCGCTGCTGGCCTTTCTGGCCGTGGGCGTCGGCGTCGGCGCAGCGGGAACGTCGGTGCTGACCTTGCTGGCCCAGAAAGTGGAGCCGCGGCTGCGGGCGCCGGCGGCGACCATCGTCTGGCTGATGATGCTGGCGGGCATCGCCGTGACGGCAACCGTGGCCGGCAGGCTGCTGGACCCCTTCGGCCCGCTGCGGCTGATCGCCGTCGTGGGCGGCGCCGCTGCGGTTGCCTTCGCGGTGGCCAGCCTGGCCGTGCGCGGCATCGAGGGTCCCGCCGCCGCGTCGCCCGCCCCGGGCGCAGCCGCGTCGCCCGCCCCTGCCGCCGCCGCGTCGCCCGGCTTCATCGTGGCGCTGCGGGAAATCTGGGCCGAGCGTCAGGCCCGCAGCTTCGCGGTGTTCGTGTTCCTGTCGATGCTGGCCTACAGCGCGCAGGAACTGGTCATCGAGCCCTTCGCGGGCGCGGTGTTCCGCCTGACGCCGGGCCAATCGACCGGCCTGACCGGCCTGCACCATGCGGGCGTCCTGGGCGGCATGGCGCTGGTCGCGGTGTGCGGCTTCGCGATGGGGTCGTTCAGCCGCCGTGCGATGCGGGCCTGGACGGTGGGCGGATGCGCCGGTTCCGCCGTGGCCGCGCTGGGCCTGGCGCTGGCCGGCATGGCCGGCCCGGATGCGCCGTTGCGGAGCGCCGTGCTGGTGCTCGGCATCGCCAACGGGGCCTTCGCGGTGGCGGCCATCGGCTCGATGATGGGCCTGGCGAGCGCCGGCCGATCGTCCCGCGAGGGCACGCGGGTCGGCCTGTGGGGGGCGGCGCAGGCGCTGGCCTTCGGCGCGGGCGGCCTGGTCGGCACCGGGGCCAGCGACCTTATGAAACTTATCTTCGGCGACCCGGCCGTGGCCTACGGCGTCGTCTTCGTGCTGGAGGCGGCGTTGTTCGCCGCGTCCGCGCTGCTGGCCACGCGCGTCTTCCGGGGCGCGGAACCCGCCGGTATGTCGAACGAGGCAATCGCGATGGTGAGGGCATGATGACGGCCACCGAGACACAGACTCCGTTCACCTGGGACGCCGTCGTCATCGGCGGCGGCCCCTCGGGCGCCACCGCCGCCGCCGACCTGGCGAGCGCCGGGCACCAGGTGCTGCTGCTGGACCGCGCCGGGCGGATCAAGCCCTGCGGCGGCGCCATCCCGCCGATCCTGGTCCGCGAGTTCGACATCCCCGACAGCCTGATCGTCGCCCGCGCGACCGGCGCCCGCATCGTCAGCCCCACCGACAAGGAGGCCGACATGCCCATCCAGGGCGGCCCTGGCGGATACGTCGGCATGGTCGATCGCGAGCACTTCGACGAGTGGCTGCGCGACCGCGCCGTCGCCAACGGCGCGACCCGGGTCGATGGCGCCTTCGAGCAGGTGGAGCGCGACCCGGACGGCACGGCCGTCGTGCGCTACATGCCGAAGGGCGCCAGCGAGCCCGTCCGGGTCCGCGCCCGGGCGATCATCGGCGCGGACGGCGCGAAGTCCCAGGTGGCGAAGCAATGCGTGAAGGGGTGGGAGCGGGTCCGCTACGTGTTCGCCTACCACGAGATCGTGGAAGTGCCGGAGGGCCATGACGGCTCCCGCTGCGACGTCTATTACCAGGGCAGCCTGTCGCCGGATTTCTATGCGTGGATCTTCCCGCACGGCAAGGTCGCCAGCATCGGCACCGGTTCCGCGCAAAAGGGGTTCGGCCTGCGCGACGCGGTGGGCGCGCTGCGCAAGACCGCCGGGCTCGACGGCATGCGGACGATACGGCGCGAGGGTGCGCCCATCCCGCTGCGGCCGATGCGCAAATGGGACAACGGCCGGGACGTGGTGCTGGCGGGCGACGCCGCCGGGGTGGTTGCGCCCGCGTCCGGCGAGGGCATCTATTACGCCATGCTGGGCGGAAAACTGGCCGCGGAGGCCGTCGTGAAATTGCACGCCACGGGCGACGTGCGCTCGTTGAAGCACGCCCGCGCCCGCTTCATGAAGGCGCATGGCCGCGTGTTCTGGATCCTGGGGATCATGCAGGCCTTCTGGTACTCCAGCGACAAGCGGCGGGAGAAGTTCGTCGCCATCTGCCGCGACAAGGACGTGCAGCGGCTGACCTGGGAAAGCTACATGAACAAGGCCCTGGTCCGGCGTGACCCGATGGCGCACCTGCGGATATTCCTGAAGGACATGGCGCATCTGATGGGGTTCGCCCGGGCATGAGGCGCGGCAACACCTGGCCGCCGATCCTGGTCGCCGTCGTCGCCGCGATGGCCGTCGCCGCACTGGGCGCCAGCGCCACCGATATCGGCCCCTGGTACAACGGCCTGAACAAGCCCGCCTGGCAGCCGCCCGACTGGCTGTTCGGCCCGGCCTGGACGCTGATCTATGGCCTCACTGCGCTGGCCGG
>JAYUCA010000424.1:0-2042 GCA_043740535.1 Rhodospirillales bacterium
TTTCCATCATCCGAAGCTGCCTGGTTATGGACCATGGCGCTGCTCGAAGCCCGGCATGATCCCGGGCGCGCGGCTCCGCCCCCCGGGCCGTGCCGTGCGGAAGATGTGATCAAGTGCCTGGATGAGCTGTATCGGCAGCGCCGGGTCGAACTGCTGCATGCGCGCATCCTGCGCTATTGGGGGCGGCGGGGCCGCGCGCCGGACCCGGGCCGGGCGCGGGAGAAATGCGACTGGCGGCTGTGGCAGGAGGCGATCGGCCGGCTGGACTTCCCGCTGCGTCGACGGGGGATCGTGGCGGGCGCCCGCACGCCGGCATCGCCGTCCGGGGACGGTGACCCGCCCTGGCCGGACATGATCCGGTGACGGGCCAGGCCTGGCGATTACGCACCTTACCGGTACTGGAGGCGCGGGTCGGTCGGGCAGGATGGAGGCGCAGCGGCCCAGCATGTTGATGAGGTCGAAAAGATCTCATGGCCAAACAGGTGCGCCTTCCAGCCCGGCGGTTTCCGGCAGGCCGCAGATCAGGTTCGCATTCTGCACCGCCTGACCGGCCGCTCCTTTGCCGAGATTGTCGATCACGCCCATCGCGATCACCAGGTTGCGCTCCGGATCGGCCGCATAGCTGACGAACGCGAGGTTCGAGCCGGTCGCCCATTTGGTCTGCGGCGGCCTGTCGGTCACGCGGACGAACGCCCGCCCCGCGTAGAAGCGCCGGGCCGCATCCAGGCACTGGTCCGTGGTGGCGCGGCCGCGGCAGTAAATGGTGGCGAGTATGCCGCGGGTCATCGGCGCCAGGTGTGGCGTGAACACCAGCCCGGCCGCGCTGCCTCCACTCAGCCGCTCGATCGTCTTGGCAATCTCGGGCATGTGGACGTGCTTGAGCAGACCGTAGGGCACCAGGTTCTCGTTGCTCTCGGCGTAGCCGAACGTGCTGTCGGCGCCGCCCCGGCCGGCGCCGGAGATGCCGGTCTTGACGTCGATCACGATGTTGCCAGGCTCGATCAGCGTGTCGGCCAGCAACGGCGCCAGCGCGGTCAGCGTCGCCGCGGGGAAGCAGCAGGGGTTGGCGACACGGGTCTGACCCTCGATCTGGGCTGGCCAGACGTCGGCCAGGCCGTACGCCCAACCCTCGGCGTAGCGGTGGTCGCCGCCGATATCGACGATCTTCACGTCCCTGGGGACGCGCGCCAGCGCCTCGGCCGAGGCGCCCGTGGGCAGCGACGCGAACAGCACGTCGAGCTTCGGCAGGGTCGCAGGGTCCCACTTCTGGATCACCAACTCGGCCAGCTTGGCCGGCACGCCGGGAAAGCGGTCCACCAACCGGCTGCCGGCGCTGCTCTCGCCCGCGGCGTAGATCAGCTCGAAAGACGGGTGGCCCGCCACCAGGCGCATCGCCTCGCCGCCGCCAAAACCGCTGATCCCGACGATGCCGACGCGAATGCCCATATTGTTGTCCTACTGCTGGAGTGAGCGAACGCCACGAGCCACGCCAGTCCGGCAAGGCTTCAGCCGATCGAGCGGGGCACGGCCGGCTGCTGCGCCAGTCTGGCGCCGCGCGCCCGCCACGCCGCGCGGATCCCGTGCAGGGCCGGACGCTCGATGCCGTAGGAGATCGCGCTGGCCAGCAGCAGCGCCAGCGCGACGCTGGCCGCGACCGAGGCGGCGTGCGGCACGCCGGCCGCGTCCAGTGCCCGGATCGCGGTGAAGCTGGCGGTCTCATGCGACAGATAGAGCGAGTAGGAGATCGTGCCGAGCCACAGCAGCGGCCGGGTGGCGAGCCAGCGCATGCCGCCATGCGCGCCCCACGCGATCAGGCCCATGGCGACCAGGCAGGTGGCCGCCGGGATCGGCCGGTGGCCTGCCAGGATCGCGGCCATGCAGATGCCGAGTGTGGCAAACGACCAGGCCAGGTGGTGGCGGCGCCAAAGCTGATACAGCATCATCCCCGAGACCAGCAGCGGCACGTAATCGAGCAGCAGCAACTGCGACACGCGCCACGGGGCATGGATGTCCCACCAGCCGAGCACGGCAGCAGCGAGGCC
>JAYUCA010000425.1:0-3484 GCA_043740535.1 Rhodospirillales bacterium
CACGCCATCCGCAGCACGCTGAACGCGCGTGCGGCAGGCCTCGCGCGGGTCGCCTGGGAGCATGATCGCTTAGGGTAGACGAAGCGATCAAGCTCTAGCTTGTTGATCAAGAACGCGGAACCTCGTTTCAGGTCCAAGCAACCTGAAACGATGCCGCTAGCGCCGTTCTTCTTATCCATGGGCCTTGAGGCGGGCGCCCGAGCAGCGAAGCCGGACGAAGCGGACTTCGTCGATTTGGGACTGCGCGAATGGTCCCGGCCGATCGGAACGCTCAGGCGGGCGCCGGGTTGTGACAGGCGAAGCCGCCCCCGGCTTCTTCCGTCCATGCGGGATAGTCCACCCGGCATTGCGGGAGCGCGCGGTCGCAGCGCGGGTGGAAATGGCAGCCTGGCGGGGGGTTGACGGCCGACGGGATCTCTCCCACCACCCGCGGCAGCACGCCGCGCAGCAGCGGGTCGGGCACCGGCGACGCGTCCCGCAGGACGCGGGTATAGGGGTGGCGGGGCTGCGCGAACACCCGGGCGACGGGCCCCGGTTCGACGATGCGGCCCAGGTACATCACCGCGACGCGGCTGCAGAACCACCGCACCACCGCCAGGTCATGGCTGACGAACACGAAGGCGAGGCCACGGTTGGTTTGCAGCGCCTTCAGCAGCATCAGCACCTGGGCCTGGACCGAGACATCCAGTGCCGAGACCGGCTCATCGGCGACGATCAATTCGGGCTCCAGCGCCAGGGCGCGGGCGATGCCGATGCGCTGGCGTTGGCCGCCGCTGAAGGCGTGCGGGTAGCGCGCCGCCGCGGCTGCGGGCAGCCCGACCTCCTCGAGCAGGGCGCCGGCCCGTTCCCGCGCCTCTGCACCCTTGGCGACGCCATGCACCGTCAGGGGTTCGGCCAGCGTCTGCCCGATGGTGCGGGCCGGGTTGAGGGAGGAGTAGGGGTCCTGGAAGACGATCTGCATGCGGCGGCGCAATGCCGTCAGTGCGGCGCCCCGGGCTGCCAGCACGTCCTGGCCGGCGAACAGGATGCTGCCGCGGTCTGGCTCGATCAAGCGCAGCAGGGCGCGGGCGGCGGTGCTTTTGCCGCAGCCGCTTTCACCCACCAGGCCGAAGGCCTCCGCCTCGGCCACATGGAACGTCACGCCATCGACGGCCCGCACAGTGGTGGTCACCGGCCGCGGGAAACCGCGGGTCTGGATGAAGTGCTTAGCCAGGTCGGCGACCTGGAGGATCATGATGCGAGCCGCGCGTCGTCCGACAGAAGCCAAGATTCCACGATGCTGGGATAGTCGGCGAACGTCATTTCATCGCGCCGCAGACGCGTCCCCAGCAGCACGAGCGTCAGGGTGCGGCTGAACTGAGCATAACGGCGCGCGATCTCCTCCCCGCCCGGAATCGCCAGCCCGGGCGCATCGCTGGCCAACCATGTCCGCACGGCGCCGATGGCGCGGGCCGGGTCGCCGGAATGGGCCTGTATGTCCTGACCGGCTATATCGGAAAGATACGATTGGTAGCGGTAAGGGTCGCGATCCATCACCAGACACGTCTTGTTCCGCCGTCGACCGGCGCCAAAGCGTCTCGCGCCGAGGAACAGGCCCAACTCGAACGGCATATTGAAACGCGGCAGGCCTGCCGGGTTCGGTTCCGTGCGGGAAATGTCATGGATGCCACGCCGGCAGTTCCTGATCAGTGCCGCGATCTTCTCGATCCGCACTGCGCCGCCGTCATAGGCCTCCAACGCGCACCGCGGTCGAAACCCGCAAAAACGATGGCCTCGAACAATGGTTTGCAGTCGTCATCGAACGGACAGTCGACGAATACCGCCGCGTCGTAGGCAGCGGCGCCTGCCTGGTCATGCTTCGCCGGCGTCGCCGAGCGTCTTTTCCGCCTCGCGGATCAGCCGCCTGATCTCGGCCTTCGTGACGTGCGTCGGCTTCACCGCAGCCGGCAGGATGCGCCGGCTCGGCGACAGGGAGCGAATGCTGCGGGGTACCGGCTTGCCGGGCTGGGACGCGCTCATGACCGGACTATACCATTGCCCGGCCCGCCCGTCACTGACTGAGCTTCGGGTCGGTCGCGTCGCGCAGCCCGTCGCCCACCATGTTCAGGCCCAGCACCAGCATCAGGATCGCGAGGCCCGGGAACACGCTCAGCCAGGGGGCATCGAGGATGTTCTCGAAGCCGTCGCGCATCATGCCGCCCCAGGTGGCTGTGGGGGGGGCCACGCCGAGGCCTATGAAGGACAGGCTTGCTTCGGTGCGGACCGCGGTGGCCATCCACAGGCTGCCCATCACCAGGACCTCGCTCAGGATGTTCGGCAGGATGTGGACGAACAGGATGCGGGCGTGGCTGAAGCCCAGCGCGCGGCCGGCCTCGACGTAGGCGCGTTCCTTCAGGCTCAGCACCGGGGCGCGGGCGATGCGGGCGAAGGGGGCCACGGCGGTGAGGGCGATGGCGAAGACGAGGTTGACCAAGGCCGGGCCGAGCAGGGCGACGACGATCAGGCCCAGGATCAGGCTGGGGAAGCTCAGCAGCACGTCCATCGTCTGCATGATGACCAGGTCCGTGCGTCCGCCGACGTAGCCGCTGATCATGCCGATGGCGCCGCCCACCAGGATCGCCGCGGCGATCGATGTGACGGCCACCACCAGGCTGATCCTGGCGCCCCACAGGATGCGGGACAGCACGTCCCGCCCATAGGCGTCGGCGCCGAACAGGTAGTCGCCGCCCGGCGAGGCTAGGCGGTCGACGATGTTCTGGTCGATGGGGTCGAACGGCGCGATCCAGGGCGCCAGCGCCGCACCCAGCACGATGATGCCGCAGAGCAGCGCGCCGATGCTGGCGATGGGATAGGCGGCGATTCGTTTCATGCGCGCTTCACGCGGGGATCGATGAACCCATAGGTCAAGTCCGTGATCAGGTTCACGACGACGATGAGGAAACAGTAGATGACCATCAGGCCCTGCAGCATCGTGTAGTCGCGCTGGTTCAGCGCGCCGACGATGATCTTGCCCAGGCCGGGGCGATTGAACACGATCTCCGTCAACACGGAGTTGCCGATCAATATCCCGACATACAGGCCGACGACGGTCACGACCGGCATCGCTGCGTTGCGGAGGCCGTGCCGCCAGACGATCTGCCGGCCCGGCACGCCCTTGGCCCGCGCCGTGCGCATGTAGTCCTCGCCCAGAACCTGCAGCATCGAGCTTCGCGTGACCCGGGTGATGTAGGCCGCCATCACCAGGCCGAGCGTCGTTGCGGGCAGGATCAGCTTCATCAGCCGGTCCATGGGGTCGGCCAGGTTCGCGTTGCCGATCACCGGGAAGATGCGCCAGTGCAGGGCGAACACCAGCAGCAGGAAGATGCCCGACACGAACACCGGGAAACTGAGGCCGATCAGCGACAGCAGCCGGGCTGCGACGTCGATCCAGCGGTTGCGGTGGCGTGCCGCGGCGACGCCTGCCGGTACGCCGACGACGATGCCG
>JAYUCA010000426.1:0-14391 GCA_043740535.1 Rhodospirillales bacterium
GGACCGATCACCCGGACGGTGACGGATGCGGCGCTGATGCACACGGCGCTGTCCGGCCCGTCCGCAAAGGATCCGTGGACGCATGGCAACCGCGAGACGGGGCGGGTTTCGCCGGGGCTGATCGGGATGGATCTGTCGTCGCTGCGGATCGGCACCATCGCTTTGACGGCCAACATGCACGTCGATCGGGACGTGGCGGTCAACACTGCGTCGTCATTGGGCGCGTTGGAGATGCAGGGCGCGGTGGTGGAGCCGGTGGTGTCGCCGATCGACTGGATGGAGCAGCCGGGGCGGGTGATGTACCAAGCCAACTTCGCCATCGCGATGGAGAAGCACCGGGCGCGGTGGGAGAACCAGATGGACCCGACGCTGCTGGCGTTCATGGAGCGTGGCCGGGGGTTCACGATGACGGAGTTCCGGGAGGCGCAGTACGCCCGGACGCGTCTGTTCCGCACCATCCAGGCGCTGCTGGAGCGCTACGACATGCTGGTGATGCCGACGCTGACGCGCACGGCGCTGCCCGCCGATTTCGACGCGGCGCACGACCAGGTGGAGATGGACGGGCAGCGCTGGGGCATCACGCGGCAGGGTTGGACCAGCTACGTGTATCCGTTCAACCTGACGGGGCACCCGGCGCTGACGATCCCCTCCGGCTTTGCGTCGGACGGGCTGCCGACCGGGGTGCAGATCGTGGGGCGGTGGGGGGCTGACATGGATGTGCTGCGGGTGGGCGCGGTGCTGGAGGCGGTGCGGCCCTGGGCGGACAAGTGGCCGGTCGCTTATCTGTAGGGGAGCTGTTGCGGCTGGCAGTCTTTTGCGGCGTCCGCGCAGGCTCAATCATGGTTCACGGCTTGACCGTCACATCAATCAGATAGAGGCCATTCCCGGGGCTCAGCGTGACGGTGAAATGGTCTGGTCCGGCATAGCCCGGCATGGGCCGGTATTCCACGAGGCTGCGGGTGGGGAGATGCCTGATCCTTACCTCGCCGTGGCTCGGCTGATCGACGACGTTGCCGCCAGTGTAGCCCACTGCGCGGTTACGGCTGAGGGAAGGGCCGCACCAGCCGCCCTCGTTGCTGACCGTCATCGGGATCGCAGCGCCCGCACCTGCTCGAGACCGGCCGGTCCGGCCCACGTCGCAAAGGCTTGCCCGGGCGGACGGACCGCTTGGCATCGACGCGGGTTCGGCCGACGCGGCCACCATCGGCGGCGGTGGGGTTGCACACGCAGACAGGGCGAGCACCACGGCTGTACCCAATACCCTGATCATCCGGTCAATCCCCTCGCGCTGCTGGTTCAAGCTCGATACACCGGCCGGAGAGGCTCGGGCAAGCAAAGCGCACGCGGCGCGGATCGGCAGCCGGATGCGTACCATGAAGGCGGCCCGCCGGGCGACTAGGCAGTTCCTGTCCAGACGCCGCCGGATTGCCGTGCCGAGGCTCCGGTTTTGCTTTGCCGCCAGGCCGACCTGTCGCCAATCTGCGGGCATCACGTTCTGGAGACCCCGCATGCCTCGGTCCGCCTTACTGCCCCGCCTGGTCGCCGCCACACTGCTGTCGATGGCCGCCGCTGCCCCGGGCGCCCGCGCCCAGGGCGTGCTGACCGTCGCGATGACCGCGGGCGACATCCCGGTGACCGGGGGCAATCCGGACCAGGGGTTCGAGGGTTTCCGGTTCGTGGCCCTCAGCCTGTACGACGCGCTGGTCAACTGGGACCTGAGCAAGTCCGACACGCCCGCAGTGATCAAGCCGGGGCTGGCGACCGAGTGGCATGTCGATCCCGCCGACAAGACGCGGTGGCTGTTCACCCTGCGCGAGGGCGTCAAATGGCATGACGGCTGCGCCTTCACGCCCGAGGACGTGGTGTGGAACTTCGGGCGCTTCGATGAGAAGGCGCCGCAGTGGAACCCGCAGCAGTTCGCGTTGTCGCGGGCGTACCTGCCGAACTTCGCCAAGGCGGAGAAGGTCGATGACAAGACCGTGGCGCTGACGACGAAGATCCCCAGCTCGTTGTTCCCGTATGAGATGAGCTTCGTCGTCATGACCAGCCGCTGCCAGGCGGAGAAGCTGAAATACGACTGGGCGGCCTATGGCAACGCGCCGTCGGGGACCGGGCCCTACCGGTTCGACCGGATGGTCGCGCATGAGCGGCTCGAACTGGTTCCGAACAAGGAATACTGGGACGCCAAGCGCATCCCGAAGCAGGACCGGATGGTGCTGCTGCCGATGCCGGAGGCGAGCACGCGGACCGCGGCGCTGCTGAGCGGACAGGTGAACTTCGTCGAGGCGCCGACGCCGGATGCGGTGCCGCGGCTGAAATCGGCCGGGATGCGGATCGTCACCAACCCGTATCCGCACAACTGGGCGTATCAGTTGAATTTCGAGACGGGGGTGTTCAAGGACATCAGGGTCCGCAAGGCCGCCAACTACGCGATCAACCGGGCGGATGTGGTGGAGCTGCTGGGCGGCATCGCGCTGGAGGGGCCGGCGAACTTCCCGCCCGGCACCAGCTATTACGGGCATCCCGTCAGCTACAAGTATGACCTGGCGACGGCGCGCGACCTGCTGAAGGAAGCGAACTGCGTCCCGTGCAAGATCACGCTGGCGATCAGCACGTCGGGCTCGGGGCAGATGCAGCCGCTGCCGATGAACGAACTTGTAAAATCGAACCTGGAGGAGGCCGGGTTCCAGGTGACGCTGCAGGTAATGGACTGGAACGCGCTGCTGGCGCTGGGCCGCGCGGGCACGCAGTCCAACCCGGCGATCGACGGCATCAACATCAGCCGCTCCATCCAGGACCCGATCGCCGGCATGACGCGGTTCATGCAGAAGGCGCAGTGGGCGCCCAGCGGCAGCAACTGGGGGCACTACTACTCCGCCGAGACGGAGGGCATGATCACCGCCGCGTTCAACGAGTTCGACCCGGCCAGGCGGGAGGCGATCCTGGTCAGGATGCACGAGAAGATGGTCGATGAGGCGGTGTTCGTCTGGGTGGCGCACGACATCAACCCGCGCGCGATGTCGCCGAAGGTGCAGGGCTTCGTGCAAGCGCAGAGCTGGTTCCAGGACATGACGCCGATCACGATCGCCAAATAGCCGCCACGATGCCTAGCGGGCGGGCGTGTCGCCCCCCGCTTAGGCAGTTCCTGTCCAGCTGGCCCGGATTTGGCGGCGTTGGCGTTGCTTTTTCGTTGCGCCGCAACCGCGACAATTGCGACCGTTCGTCGTGAAAAGTTGGAGTGACCGCATGCCCGGCTTCCCCTTCCTCTCCCGCCTGGCCGCCGCGGCCCTGCTGATTTCGGCGGCCGGCATGCAGGCGCCCCGGGCACAGGGCGTGTTGACCGTTGCGATGACGGCCGGGGACATCCCGGTGACGGGCGGCAACCCGGACCAGGGGTTCGAAGGCTTCCGCTTCGTGGCGCTCAACCTCTACGACGCGCTGATCGGCTGGGATCTGTCGAGCGCCGACAAGCCGTCGACGATCAGGCCGGGGCTGGCGACGGAATGGCATGTCGATCCCGTCGACAAGACGCGCTGGCTGTTCACGCTGCGGGACGGGGTGAAGTTCCACGACGGCTGCCCGTTCAACGCCGATGCGGTGGTATGGAATTTCGGGCGCTTCGATGAAAAGGCGCCGCAGTGGAATGCCCAGCAATTCGCGCTGTCGCGGGCATACCTGCCGAACTTCGCCAAGGCGGAGAAGGTCGATGACAAGACCGTGGCGCTGACCACCAAGATCCCCAGCTCGTTGTTCCCGTTCGAGGTCAGCTACATCCTGATGACCAGCAAGTGCCAGGCGGAGACGGTGAAATACGACTGGGCCGCGTATGCCAACCAGCCGTCCGGCACCGGCCCCTACAAGTTCGACCGCATGGTGCCGCATGAGCGGCTGGAGCTGGTACCGAACAAGGACTATTGGGACACGAAGCGCATCCCGAAGCAGGACCGGCTGGTGCTGCTGCCAATGCCTGAAGCCAGCACCCGCACGGCGGCGCTGCTGAGCGGCCAGGTGAACTTCGTCGAGGCGCCGACGCCCGATGCAGTGCCGCGGCTGAAGTCCTCGGGGATGAAGGTCATCACGAACTTCTATCCGCACAACTGGGCGTATCAGCTCAATTTCGTGAACGGGCCGTTCAAGGACGTGCGCGTGCGGAAGGCGGCGAACTACGCGCTGAACCGGGCCGACATCGTGGAGCTGCTGGGCGGCATCGCGATCGAGGGTGCGGCAAACTATCCGCCGAGCTCGCCGCTGTACGGCAAGCCGGTCAGCTACAAGTATGACCTCGCGAAAGCCAAGGCGCTGCTGAAAGAGGCGAACTGCGTTCCGTGCAAGGTGACGTTCGCGATCAGCACGTCGGGCTCGGGGCAGATGCAGCCGCTGCCGATGAACGAGCTGATCAAATCGCAGCTGGAGGAGGCGGGCTTCCAGGTCACGCTGCAGGTGATGGACTGGAACGCGCTGCTTGCGCTGACCAGGGGCGGGGTGGACACGGCGCCCACCGTCGACGGGATCAACGTCAGCCGCGCGCTGCTGGACCCGATCAACGGCATGACGCGGTTCATGCAGAGAGCGCAGTGGGCGCCGGCCGGAGGCAACTGGGGCCATTTCGCCACCGACGAGACCGAGGCGATGATCAAGACGGCGTTCAACGAGTTCGACCCGGCCAAGCGCGACGCGGACCTCGTGAAACTCCACGAGAAGATGGTGGACGACGCCGTCATGCTCTGGGCGGTGCACGACATCAACCCGCGCGCGCTGTCGCCGAAGGTGCAGGGGTTCGTGCAGGCGCAAAGCTGGTTCCAGGACCTGACGCCGATCACGATTGCGAAGTAGCCGCCTTTGGCCCGCACCATCCTCTGGCGGCTGATCTACGCGCTGCCCATCGGGTTCGGCGTCAGCCTGGTTTGCTTCATGCTGGTCTATCTGGCGCCGGGGGACCCGTTGCAGACCGTGCTGCCGCCGGATGCGAATGCGGAGATGATCGAAATCGTCAAGCGCGCCTACGGGTTCGACAAGCCGCTGCCGGTGCAGTTCGTGAATTGGGTCTGGCGGGCGGCGCACGGCGATTTCGGGCTGTCGGTGGCGACGCGGCGGCCGGTCTCGCAGGAGGTGTGGGGCGCCCTGATCAACACGATGGAGCTGGCGCTGTTCGCGGTGCCGCTGTCGTTCCTGATCGGGGCCGGGCTGGGGACGGCGGCGGGGTGCGCGCCACCGGGGCGGATGGGGCGGACGGTCGATCGGCTGGTCACCGGGACGGCCGTGATGGGGGTCAGCGTGCCGAACTACTGGTTGGGCCTGGTGATGGTGATCGTGTTCGCCGTCGAACTGGCCTGGTTGCCGGCGTCGGGGATGGGCAACAACGGATCGGACAATTTCTCGGCGTTCCATCCGGATGACCTGCGGTATCTGGTGCTGCCGGTGATCACGCTGGCGATGGTGCCGGTGGGCATCATCGCACGGACCACGCGGGCCGCGGTGCTGGAGGTGCGGGGGCAGGACTTCGTGACCACGCTGCGGGCGAAGGGGCTGAACGAGTGGTCCGTCGTGCGCCATGTGCTGAAGAACGCCGCGCCGGGCATGCTGGCGGTGATGGGGCTGCAGTTCGGCTATCTGATGGGCGGGTCGATCCTGGTGGAGCCGGTGTTCGCCTGGCCCGGCAGCGGCACGCTGCTGGGGCGCGCCATCGTCAACCGCGACGTGCCGGTGCTGCAGGGCGCAATCCTGTGCCTGTCCCTGGTGTTCGTCGCGACCAACCTGTTCGTGGACCTGCTGCAGGCCGCGATCGACCCGCGCGTGCGGCGCGCCTGATGTCGCAGACCCTGCCCATGCCCGTCACCGTCCAGGCACGGCTGCCGGCCGCACCAGGCTATTGGGGCATGGTCGGCCGCCGGCTGCGGCGGGACCCGGTGACGGTCGTGTTCTGCCTGCTGATGCTGGCGATCGTGCTGTCGGCGGTGGCGGCGCCGCTGCTGGCGCCCTTCGACCCCTACAAGGAGGGCATCATCCTGCGGCTGAAGCCCTTCGGGTTCCGTGGGCACTGGCTGGGCACGGACGAGCTGGGGCGGGATATCCTGGCGCGCATCCTGTATGGCGGGCGCACCACCTTGCTGATGGGCGTCGTGCCGGTTGTGGTGGCGGGCCTGGTCGGCGGGTCGCTGGGCGTGCTGGCGGGCTATGCCGGCGGCTGGGTCGGCACGCTGGTGATGCGGACGATGGACGTGTTCTACGCGTTTCCGTCGGTGCTGCTGGCCGTCGCGATTTCGGGGGCGATGGGCGGGGGCATGTTGAACGGCATGATCGCGCTGGCGCTGGTGTTCATCCCCGCGGTGTGCCGGGTGGCCGAAACGGCGACGACGCAAGTACGGAACCTCGATTTCGTCGAGGCGGCGCGGGCGACGGGGGCCGGGCACCTGATGATCGTGCGGCATCATCTGCTGGGCAACGTGCTGGCGCCGGTGCTGGTGTATGCCTCCAGCCTGGTCAGCGTCAGCATCCTGCTCGCGTCCGGGCTGTCGTTCCTGGGTCTGGGGGTGCGGCCGCCCATTCCGGAATGGGGGCTGATGCTGTCGACGCTGCGGCAGTCGCTGTACGTGCAGCCATGGGTGTGCGCGGTGCCGGGGGCGGCGATCTTCGTGACCAGCATCTGCTTCAACCTGGTCAGCGACGGGCTGCGGTCCGCCATGGACGTTCGGCTGAAATGAGCGCCTCGGACCGCGGCGGCCCGGCGCAGCCGATGCTGATCGCCACCGGGCTGCAGAAGCACTTCCCGCTTTCGGGCGGCGGCGCCGTGCGCGCCGTCGATGGCGTCTCGTTCACCGTCGGCAAGGGCGAGACGCTGGGCGTGGTGGGCGAGAGCGGCTGCGGCAAAAGCACGCTGGCGCGGCTGCTGCTGCACCTGATCCGGCCGGATGCCGGGGACCTGATCTTCGACGGCGACGCGGTGGGCGCGCCGGACGGGATCGACCTCAAAAGCCTGCGCCGCCAGGCCCAGATGGTGTTCCAGGACAGCGCCAGCTCGTTGAACCCGCGCATGCCGGTGCGGGACAGCGTGGCGTTCGGCCCGCTGGTGCTGGGCCGCAGCCGCAGCCAGGCCGCCACCGAGGCCAACGAGACGCTGCGCCGCGTGGGGCTGGACCCCGACTTGTTCGGACCGCGGTATCCGCATGAACTGTCCGGGGGACAAAAGCAGCGGGTCAACATCGCCCGCGCGCTGGCGTTGCAGCCGCGGCTGGTGATCCTGGACGAGGCGGTCAGCGCGCTCGACAAGTCTGTCGAGGCGCAGGTGCTGAACCTGCTGGCGAACCTGAAGCGGCAGCTCGGGCTGACGTACGTGTTCATCTCGCACGACCTGGCGGTGGTGCGGCATGTCAGCGACCGGGTGCTGGTGATGTATCTGGGCTGCGTCGCGGAAAGCGGCCCGGCGGACCAGGTGTTCGCCAACCCGATGCACCCGTACACGAAGGCGCTGCTGGCCTCCCGGCTCAGCATGGACCCGGACCACCGGGTGGAGCAGGCGCCGATCACGGGCGACCCGCCGTCGCCCGCGAACCCGCCCAGCGGCTGCCGGTTCCGCACGCGGTGCCCCCACGCGGAGGCCGTCTGCGCGGAGCGTGTTCCGCCGCCGCCGGCAGGCAACGCGCATGACGCGGCGTGCCATATGCTGCGAGCCGGGTCAGGGCATAGCGCTGCACAGGCGCCTTCGAAGGTGGCGGCGTGACGGCCTGCGCGTCATACCAGAGAAAGAATAAGGATGCCCCGTCATTGCGAGCTCTTGCGAAGCGATGCAGGGGACACGGAACCTGCGTCGGGCCAGAGTGGATTGCTTCGCAAGCGCTCGCAATGACGAAAGAAAGAACCGGCCATTGCTCCGTGCCACAGGTATCAGTCGCCGGGCAGCAGATCCTCCATCCGGACGCGGAGCGCCTTGGCGATCTTCGCCCAGGTTTCGGCGCTGAGCCCGCGGCGACCGGTCTCAGCCTGCGCCAGGGAGGGCTGAGCGATGCCAATCCGCGCCGCCAGCGCCACTTGCGTCAGGCCCCGATGCCGGCGCCAGAACGCCAGCGGCGTGGGGGCGGCCAAATAGTCGTCCACCTCGGGACCGGACAAGGTCTCGACGGCGCCCGAGGCGATGTCACGCATGGCGATGGCGTGGTCGCGGGCGTCGATCAACTCCTCGTATTCATCACGGGTGAGCGTGACGGTATCGGTTCCCATGTTCACAGTGCTCTCCTGCCTTTCCTGGACAAATCAATCGTAAACATCTCCCCGGGGGCCGATCCGGGTGATGATCAGTTCGGCGCCCGTTTCCTCGAAGATGACGCGGAAGTCGCCGACCCGCAGGCGCGACGCGGTCGAGCCGGCCATCCGGGCGACGTTGGTGGCATGGGCGCCGGGACCGGCGGCATGGTCATCGATCGCTTTGCGTATTCGGGCCGCGACAGTTGCGTGCCGCTTGAGACTCTTCAGTGCGCCGGGGAGATAGCGACCCGTCTTCATTTCCGTACTATAGGCAACGGCTATCGTCGCCTCCAGCAAAAAAATAGCCAACGCCTATATTTTATGCAGCACTCGCGGGTGGAGCAATGACACCGCTCGCGGAACTGGAGGACCTCCGCGTCCGCTTCGGCGCCGGCGCGGACGCGGTCGAGGCCGTTCGGGGTGTCAGCCTGCAGGTCATGCCGGGCGAAGTCCTGTGCCTGCTGGGCGAGAGCGGGTCGGGCAAGAGCGTTTCCATGCGCGCGCTGATGCGGCTGCTGCCGCCGCAGGCGCAGGTTCAGGGCGGCGTGCGGGTCGAGGGGCAGGACGTCATGGCGCTGTCCGGCAAGGCGTTGCGGGATCTGCGGGGCGGGGCCGCGGCGATGATCTTCCAGGAGCCGATGACCGCGCTCGACCCGGTGTACACTGTCGGCGACCAGATCGGCGAAAGCGTCATCCGCCACCTGGGCGGCTCCAAGGCCTCGGCCCGGGCTCGCGCGCTGGAGGTTCTGGACCTGGTCCGCGTGCCGGACGCCGCGCGGCGACTGGACGCCTACCCGCATGAACTCAGCGGCGGGTTGCGGCAGCGGGTGGTGATCGCGATGGCGCTGTCGTGCCGGCCGCGCCTGCTGCTGGCCGACGAGCCGACCACGGCGTTGGACGCCACGGTGCAGATACAGATTCTCGTGCTGCTGCGCTCGCTGCAGCGGGAGCTGGACATGGGCATGGTCATCGTCACGCATGATCTGGGCGTCGCGGCTGAGGTCGCGGACCGAGTGGCCGTGATGTATGCCGGGCAGATCGTCGAGCAGGGGCCGGTGCGCGACGTGCTGCGGCGGCCGGCGCACCCCTATACGCAGGGGCTGCTGGCCTCGGTGATCCGGGAGGGGGGCGCGGAGATCGAGGCCATTCCCGGCGCGCCGCCCGATCTGCGCCGGCCGCCGCCAGGATGCGCCTTCGCGCCCCGCTGCCCTGGCGCCATCGACGCCTGCCTGGATGCCATTCCGGACGAACGGCCCCTTGCGCCCGGGCGCACGACGCGCTGCATTCGGGCCGGCGCGCTGCTGGCCGCCTGAGGAGGATCGACGATGGACGAATTTGGCTCCATGGCCGGCGTGCGCATGCCAGGTTGGGCGATCGGTCGCGCCACAGGGCGCCGCGGCGCCGCACACCCTTTCGCGGACCTGAACGCAAAAACCACTGCGCTGGTCGTGATCGACCTGCAGCTTGCCTATATGCATCCCAGCGGCGGCTACGTGGAGTGCGCCGCCGCCCGCGACATCGTGCCCACGGTGAACCGCCTGGCCCGGGCGCTGCGCGACGCCGGCGGCCTGGTCGCCTGGGTGCAGAACACGCATGACGACGGCGCGCTGCTCGACTGGACGGTGCAACAACGCATGAACACGCCCGAAAGCAACGCCCGCCGCAACGCTGCGCTGACCGAGGGCAGCCGCGGCCACGCGCTGTGGCCGGACCTGGATGTGCGGTCCGTCGACGAGGTCGTGCAGAAGCGCCGCTACAGCGCCTTCATGCCCGGCGCCAGCGACCTCGGGCCGATGCTGCGCAGCCGAGGCATCGACACCGTGCTGATCACCGGCACGCTGACCAACGTGTGCTGCGACACCTCGGCGCGTGACGCGATGATGCTGGATTTCCGCACCGTCATGGTCAGCGATGGCTGTGCCGCCACCAGCGCGGAAGAACACGACGCCGCCCTGGCCGCGTTCTACGCGACCTTCGGCGACGTGATGGACACGGACTTCATCCTCGCCCGGCTTGGCACCACGCAGGCGCGCGCAGCATGACCCTACCGAAAGTCGCCTTCATCGGCACCGGCGGCACGATCTCGTCGCTGGGCGTCCATCCGCTCGATGTGCTGGACTACAGCGCCACCGACAATCGGATGCACGCCGACGAGATCGTTGCGTTCTTCCCGGATCTTGCCCGCGTCGCCGAAGTGATCCCGATCCGGTACCGAAACATCATCAGCCCTGGCATCGGCTTCCCGGACTGGCGCGCGCTGGTGCTCGCCTGCGACCGGGCGGTGACTGAGCACCCGGACCTCGCGGGCATCGTCATCGGGCATGGCACGGCCTCGATGGAAGAGACCGCCTACATGCTGAACCTGACGGTCAAGGTTGCCATCCCCGTCGTGCTCGTCGGCTCCCAACGGCCCCCGTCGGCGCTCGGCGCCGATGCCGGCATGAACCTGATCGCCGCCGTGCGCACCGCCGCCAGCCCGGCCGCACGGGGCATGGGCGTGCTGGTGGTGCTGAACGACGAGATCCAGGCGGCGCGGGAGGTGAGCAAGACCAGCACGCTGCGGCTGCAGACCTTCCGGACGCCGGATTTCGGGGTTCTGGGCCACGCCGACGCCGACCGGGTCGCGTTCTATCGGGCGCCCATGCGGCGCCGCGCGCCCGACACCGAGTTCGACATCCGGGGCCTGGACAGCCTGCCGCGCGTGGATATCGTCTATGCCTATAGCGGGTCCGACGGGGTGGCGGTGCGCGCCTTCGTGGCGGCGGGCGCGCGCGGCATCGTGTCGGCCGGGTTCGCGCCCAGCTTCCCCACGCCTGCGGACACGGACGCACTGGCCGAGGCGGCGCGGCAGGGCGTGACCGTCGTGCTGTCGACGCGGGCCGGCAGCGGGCGGGTCCATGCCGGGTCGAAGGCGCGGGCGAACGGGTTCCTGAGCGCCGACAACCTCAATCCGCAGAAGGCCCGGTTGCTGCTGTCGGTGGCGCTGTCGGTGACCGACGACCCGGCGCGGATCGCGGCGATGTTCGATACGTATTGAGTCATACCAGCGGCACAAATGAATGACCGTATCCTTCCCCGCCATTGCCAGCTCCTGCGAAGCAATCCAGGCGGCCAGGCGCCGTCTGGTTGCCCTGGATCGCTTCGCAAGAGCTCGCGATGACGAGTCAGTTACTACTGCCGTTGGCATCAGGCTTAGGATGGTGGAATGCGAGGGCATTCCACCCCACGAGGGGGTTTATTGGATGGCCGATTTCGTTTCCCAGACCGAGGCTTACATCGCCGCCTGGCACGGCATCCGGGTTCCCAACGACCCGGCCCGCCGGCTCGCGGCAGAGCTTCTATCCACCATCGCGGCGTTCGAGGCGCAGCGCGGGCAGTTGCGGTTCGAGGACGAGCCGAGCAGCTTCGAGGCTGCGCTGGATGCGGCGAAGGAGCCGGCATGACGCCCAACCGCTTGACGCTGGTGGAAGCCGCCGATGCCGTCGCCACACGGCAACTGACCGCCGTGCAGCTGCTGGAAAGCTGCCTGGCGGCCATCGATGCGCACGAGGACCAGGTGAACGCGACCATCTGGATCGACCGCGAGGGCGCCATGCAGGCGGCCGAGGCTGCCGACAAGGTCGTGGCGTCCGGCGCGGCGCTGGGCGCGTTGCATGGGGTGCCGCTGGCGCACAAGGACATGTACTACCAGACCGGCAAGGTCAGCACCTGCGGCTCCATGATCCGCGGCGACTTCGTGGCGGAGCGCACGGCCACCGTACTGGACCGGCTGCACGCGGCCGGGTCGATCACCTTTGCCGGCCTGAACATGGCGGAGTTCGCGCAGAACCCGACGGGGCACAACCGGCATCACGGCGACTGCCGCAACCCGTGGAACCCGCCCTATATCACGGGCGGTTCGTCCAGCGGCTCCGGCGCCGCGGTGGCTGCGCGCTTCGTCTATGCGGCGCTGGGCTCCGATACCGGCGGTTCGATCCGGCTGCCGGCGTCGGCCTGCGGGGTCACGGGGCTGAAGCCGACGCAGACGCGGGTGAGCCGGGCAGGGGTGATGCCGCTGAGTTTCTCCGCCGACAACGTGGGGCCGCTGACGCGGACGGCGCGCGATTGCGCCCGAGTGATGTCGATCATCGCCGGGCATGACGCAGCAGACCCGACGAGCTCGGCCGAGCCGGTGCCGGATTACGAGGCGGCGCTGACCGGCGATCTGCGCGGCATGAGGATCGGCCTGGTGACCAACCCCGGCCTGATGGGCACGGACGCGGCCGTCGTCGATGCGGTTGCGGGGGCGATGGCGGTGCTGAAGGGCCGGGGCGCCGCTGTCATGCCGATCGCGCTGCCGCACATGGACGCGGTATCGGCCTATGTCGGCATCGTGTCCCGGTGCGAAGGGGCGGCGATCCACGCCCGCTGGATGCGGGAGCGGCCGGAGGACTACGCGATCCACCTCAGCGCGCGGCTCTATGCCGGCTATGCGATCCCGGCGGCGTATTATATCGAGGCGCTGTCCGCCCGGGGGCCGGTGCTGAGGGCCTTCGCGGCCGAGGTGTTCCACGGCGTCGACGCGATCGCGCTGCCGACGATCGCGACCAATCTGCCGACGTTGCAGGACACGGACATCGACCATGGGCCGCCCGGCGTCGAGCGCCGCTTCATGGCGGTATCCGCCAACACGCGGCCGTTCAACTACCTCGGTCTGCCCGGCATCAGCATCCCCTGCGGCCTCGATCCTGCCGGGCTGCCGATCGGGTTGCAGATCGTCGGCCGGCCATTTGCCGAGAAGCGCGTCATGGCGATCGCCGACGCCTACCAGCGGGACACCGGCTGGCATGCAAGGCTGCCGCCCCTGGTCGCCTGATCCCCCTGTCCCGGCTGGTGGGCCGCGTGCCGGGCACAGCCCGCCGGGCAGACGCCCGCACGCCCCGCTTGCACACCCCGCCGAACACGGACTATGCCTGCCGCGCCGCAGCAATCCGGGCCTCCCAGCCTGCGCGCCCGGAGTATGAGCCTGTCATGCCCCCTACAAGCATCACCCGAGCCGAAGCGTGACCACCGCCGCCATCGCGATCGACCGAAGACCCCTCCGCGCCGCCGCAGTCATCGGCGTGCTCGGCGTGGTGTACGGCGACATCGGCACCAGCCCGCTGTATGCGCTCAAGGCCAGTCTTACGCACTTCACGGGCCCGGGCGTCGGCCGGCCAGAGATCCTGGGCGTCCTGTCGCTGATCTTCTGGGCCTTGGTCCTGACCGTCACCGTCAAGTACGTGGCGCTCGTGATGCGCGCCGACAACAACGGCGAAGGCGGCATCCTGGCGCTGATGGCCGTGGCCCAACGCGGCGTGGAAGGCGTTGGCCTCCGCACTGTGCTTGGCCTGGTGGGCATCGGCGGCGCATGCCTGTTCTTCGGCGACGGCGTCATCACGCCCGCCATCTCCGTGCTGTCCGCCGTCGAAGGGCTCGAGATCGTCTCGCCCGAGTTCAAGCGCTTCGTCATCCCGATCTCCGTCATCGTCATCCTGGGCCTGTTCGCGATGCAGGTG
Organism: Rhodospirillales bacterium; assembly: GCA_043740535.1. Lineage (GTDB taxonomy): Bacteria > Pseudomonadota > Alphaproteobacteria > Acetobacterales > Acetobacteraceae > JBBROS01. Next base: position 13,776 of record JAYUCA010000426.1, read on the forward strand.
CGCGGCACCGGCACCATCGGGCGGCTGTTCGGCCCCATCATGGCCGTGTGGTTCCTGGTGATCGGCGCGCTTGGGGCGATCCAGCTCGCCGCCCACCCTGCCGTGCTGCAGGCGCTGCTGCCTACCTACGGTCTCAGCCTGGTCTATCACCATGGCTGGCTCGCCTTCGTGGCGCTCGGTTCGGTCGTGCTGGCCGTGACGGGGGCCGAGGCGCTGTATGCCGACATGGGCCATTTCGGCGCCCGGCCCATCCGCCTCGCCTGGTCGGCCTTCGTGCTGCCGTGCCTCGTGCTCAACTACTTCGGCCAGGGCGCCCTCGTGATGAGCGACCCGGCCGCCATCGAGAACCCCTTCTACCTGATGGCGCCCGAGGCGCTGCGCCTGCCTCTCGTCGTGCTCGCCACCGCGGCCACCGTCATCGCCAGCCAGGCGCTGATCTCCGGCGCATTCTCCATCGCGCGGCAGTGCATGCAGATGGCCTTCCTGCCCCGCATGACCGTCCGCCACACCAGCGTGACGGAAGAAGGCCAGATCTACCTGCCGCAGATCAACATGGCGCTGCTGATCGGCGTCCTGGTGCTCGTGCTGTCGTTCCGCAGCAGCGACGCGCTGGCGT
>JAYUCA010000427.1:0-2261 GCA_043740535.1 Rhodospirillales bacterium
ACGGCGCTGAAGTTCCGCGGCTCGTTCAGCCTGCAGGCGAAGGGCGATGGGCCGGTGCCCATGCTGCTGGCCGACTGCACGGAATCGGGCGCGCTGCGCGGCTATGCGCGCGCCGAGCCGGAGCGGCTTCACGCGCTGCTGGCCCACGATCCCTCCCCCACCGCACGGGCATTGCTCGGCGACGGCTATCTGGCCTTCACCGTCGACCAGGGCACGGATGCCGAGCGCCACCAGGGCCTGGTCGCGATCGAAGGCGAGCATCTCGCGGACATGGCGTTGCATTATTTCGAGACCAGCGAACAGATCCGCTGCACCGTCCGGCTCGCCTGCAAGCACACCGACGCGGGATGGCGCGCCGGAGCCTTGATCCTGGAGCGGATCGCCGGCGAAGGCGGGATCGACCCGGACATGGACGGCCCCGCCCAGGAGGAAGCATGGCGCGCCGCGACCGCCCTGGCAGCCACGCTGCGCGATGAGGAAGTGTTGAACGACGACCTGCCCGCCGATCGCCTGCTCTACAACCTGTTCGGGCTCGAGGGCGTGGCGGCCGACCGCAACCGCGCCCTGGCCTATGGGTGCCGCTGCTCCAGGGCGCGGCTGTCGGGGATACTCGAAGGGTTCTCCATCGATGACCTGGACCATATGGCCGTCGACGGCGACATCGTCATGACATGCGAGTTCTGCAATCTCGATTTCCACTTCGGCCGTGGCGAGCTGCACGGCCAGACCCCACCGCAGGAGAGCTGAACCCGATGCTGCTTGGACGCCGGCTGGCGCTGCTCACCCCGTTGTTGCTGGCCCATTGCGGCAGCGACGGCCCGCCACGCAGCTACCCGCCGCTGCGATACGACTTTCTCACGCCGCTGCGCCTGAACGTGGCCACGATCGACGTGGCCGAGCTTCCGTCGCCGGGTTCGCTCGATTCCGCGTCGCCAACGCCATTGGCGGCCTCCATGCGCCAGCTGGCGGAGGATCGGCTCTCGGCCGCAGGGTCGAGCGGCCGTGCGCTGATCACGATCGACGAGGCCCGCATCACCCGCGGCGACAGCGCCCTGGACGGCGCGCTCGCCATGCATCTGGACATCATGGATGCGGACGGCAAACGACGGGGCTCTGCCGCAGCGGGGGTGTCACGGCGCAAGACCGGTGTCGGCCGCGACCTCCGGGGCGCCGTGTATGACATCACGAAGCAGATGCTGGACGACCTGAACGTAGAACTCGAATACCAGATCCGCCGGTCGTTGAAAAACGAGCTTCAGGTGACGTCCACGGCGCCGGCGCCGGCGCCCGTCCAGCAACAGGACCTCTCGGCGCCCGCCCTGTAGCGCCCGGCCGGCATCACCCGCCGAGTTTCCGCAGCTGCGCCAGCACCTCGGCTTCGGTCAGGATCTGCGGCAGCACGACCGGCGGCACGTCGCCGGCCGGATACAGGACATACAGCGGAACGCCGTCCCGGGCGTAATTCCGGAGGAACGCGGTGATCGCCGGGTCGCCGCGGGTCCAGTCGCCCTTGAGGTAGGCCACATGATGCTCGGCGAAGGCCAGCCTGACGGCCGTGGGCGATAGCGCGACCCGCTCGTTCACCAGGCACGTCACGCACCACGCCGCGGTCATGTTGACGAACACCGGCCGCCCCTCGGCGCGCAGGGCGGACAGGCGTGCGGGTGTGAACGGCTCATCGAGGGCCGCCGCCCCGGCAGGCGGCAGCCCGCCCACGTTCGTCAACAACAGCGCCGCCCCCAGGACTGCGGCCGCCGCGACCACCGAACCCAATCGGCGGCCCGACCCTTGCGCGACGCCATGCGACCAGGCCGCGAAGCCAAGCAGCACCCCGCCCGCAAGTGCCGCCAACACGCCGCCCGGTCCCGCCTCGATGCTGACGACCCACACCAGCCAGGCGGCCGCGCCATACATCGGAAACGCCAGCGCGCTTTTCAGCACAGCCATCCAGGCCCCCGGTCGCGGCAACAGCCCGGCCAGCGACGGGGCCAGCGCGATCAGCGCATACGGCAGCGCCAGCCCCAGGCCCATGGCAAGGAAGATGGCCATCGCCTGCACGGGCGGCCCCGACAACGCCGCGGCGATCGCAGCGCCCATGAACGGCGCCGTGCACGGCGTGGCGACCACGACGGCAAGCAGCCCCGTGAAGAAACTCCCGGCATGCCCGCCCTTGCCCGCCAGCCCCTGTCCGGCGCCCGCAACGCCGCCGCCGAACTGGAAGACGCCGGACATGTTCAGGCCGACGGCGAACAGCACCCAGG
>JAYUCA010000428.1:0-3761 GCA_043740535.1 Rhodospirillales bacterium
CTCGCTGACCAGCGCGCTCGCCCGGGCCACCATCGCGCCCTACACCGTGGCGAAGGGCGGCATCAAGATGTTGACCCAGGCGATGACGGCGGAGTGGGCCGGGCACGGCATCCAGGCCAATGCGATCGGTCCCGGCTACATGCTGACCGAGATGAACACCGCCCTGGTCGATGACCCGGCCTTCAACGCCTGGGTCGTGGGCCGCACCCCGGCGCGCCGCTGGGGCCGCCCGGACGAGCTTGTCGGGACCGCCGTCTTCCTGGCCTCGCCGGCATCCGACTACGTCAACGGCCAGATCATCTACGTCGACGGCGGCATGCTCGCCGTCCTTTGACGACCCGTCCTTGTTCAGGAGGCCGCCATGAAGGCCGTCATCATCCATGCCGCCCACGACCTGCGCATCGGCGAGGCCGAGACCCCCGCCCTGGGCCCGCACGACGTCCAGGTGCGCATCCGCAACGGCGGCATCTGCGGGTCCGACCTGCACTACTACCAGCATGGCGGCTTCGGGACCGTCCGCATCCGGGAGCCGCTGATCCCCGGGCACGAGATCGCCGGCGAGGTGATGGAAACGGGCGCCCTCGTCACCCGCGTGAAACCCGGGGACCGGGTGGCCGTCGATCCCAGCCGCCCCTGCGGCCAGTGCGCGTATTGCCTGGAGGGCAAGCCGCGCCACTGCCTCGACATGCGCTTCCTCGGCAGCGCGATGCGCTTCCCGCACGTGCAGGGCGGCTTCCGGGAGATCCTGGTGTGCACCGAGGCGCAGGCGGCGCCAGTGCCCGAAGGCCTGCCGCTGGAGCACGCGGCCTTCGCCGAACCGCTGTCGGTCTGCCTGCACGCCGCGGCGCAGGCCGGGCCGCTGCTGGGCAAGCGCGTGCTGGTGACCGGCGCCGGCCCGATCGGCGCGCTGGCGATCATGGTCGCGCGCCACGCGGGCGCGCGGGAGGTTGTGACGACCGACCTCGCCGACGCGCCGCTGGCGGTGGCCCGCACGATCGGCGCAGACCTGGCCGTCAACATGCGCACCGACCCCGGCGGCCTGGACCGCTTCCACGCCGACAAGGGCTGGTTCGACGTCGTGTTCGAGGCGTCCGGCAGCGGCGCAGCCCTGGCCGCCGCGTTCCCGGCCGCCCGCCCCGGCGCCGTCATCGTCCAGATCGGCCTGGGCGGCGACGTGGCGGTGCCGATGAACACGCTGGTCGCCAAGGAATTCCAGCTCCGCGGCGCGTTCCGCTTCGATGCGGAGTTCGAATGGGCCGTGGGGTTCATCGCCTCTGGCGCGATCGACGTCGCCCCGCTGCTGACCGAGGTCGTGCCGATGCGCGACGCCGTCCGCGCCTTCGAGCTGGCTGGCGACCGGTCCCGCGCGATGAAGGTGCAACTGGCGCTCTGACAGGGGCCGGCGATGTAACCGAACACGTCATCCCCGCGCCTGCCGCCCACGTGTTCGTGGCGCTTCCCATCAAAGTACGACAAAATTCCAGGCGTGACGCTCGCCGGTTGTCTGCCATGTGTCACGCGAACGTGATGGCGTGCGCCACGCCAGGAGAGAACGGTTCGATGAAGTCCGTCGTGGAGCAGGTATGGGACGCGGGCCGCAGGGCGCCGGGGCACGCCGTCCGATGGCTGGTTCTGCTTGGCATGACCGTGGCGCTGGGCATGCTCGTGCTCGGCGCGGTCATGCTCTATGGCGCCCGACAGGATGCCTGGCGGCAGGCGCAGCAGGCATCGAATAACCTGACGCTCGCGCTCGAGCGCGACATCTCCCGCAACATCGCCGTGTACGACCTCTCGCTGCAGGGCGCCGTCGAGGCGCTGGAGCAACCTGGGATCGAGCTGGTCAGCCCGGAAATCCGCCAGGCAGCGGTGTTCGACCGGGCCGCGAGCGCGGAATACCTGGGTTCGCTGCTCGTCCTCGACGCCGCCGGCAACATCGCCGCCGACTCGACGTCGCTCGTGCCGCATGTCCTCAATCTCGCGGATCGCGACTATTTCCGCAGTCACCGGGACCGCGCGGACATCGGGCTGTTCGTCAGCATGCCGTTCCGCAGCCGCCTGCGCGGCGGCGACGCCAGCATGGCGATCAGCCGGCGGATATCGGGGCCGGACGGCCGGTTCATGGGGGTGGTGGTGGGCACCCTGCGGCTGGCCTATTTCCACGACATGTTCGGCACGCTCAACCTGGGCGGCAACGGCGCCGTCACGCTGTTGCGGCCCGACGGGCGGCTGGTGGCGCGCACCCCGTACAACGAGGCGGACCTGACCCTCGATCTCAGCAGATCCGAGGTCGTGCGGCGCTTCCTGAAAGAGCCTGCCGGCCAGTTCACCGCGACATCGGCGATCGACGGCGTCGATCGGCTGATCACCTACCGCCACATCGGCAACCTGCCGCTGATCCTGAGCGTGGCGATGTCGACCGGGGACATCTATGCCGCCTGGTGGCAGAAGGCGTTGTTCATCGGCTCCATCATGGCCGGGCTGTGCGCGGCGACGATCGCGCTGTCGCTGCTGTTCCGGCAGGAGATGATGCGCCGCCTGGCCGCCGAGGCGGCGCTGATGGCGGCCGCGGCCCAGCTGTCGGTCGTGGCGGCGACCGACGGCCTGACGGGGCTTGCCAACCGGCGTGCCTTCGAGGAAGGGCTGCAGCGGGAATGGAAACGCGCGATCCGTGGCCATACCCCCGTCGCGGTGCTGATGATCGATGCGGACCATTTCAAGGCCTACAACGACCGCTACGGCCACCAGGGCGGCGACCGGCTGCTGGAAGGGATTGCTGCCGCCATCAAGGCCTGCGTGCGCCGCCCGACGGACCTGGCCGCGCGCTACGGCGGCGAGGAGTTCATCGTCCTGTTGCCGGAAACCGACGTGGCCGGCGCACTGGAGATAGCGGAACGCGTGCGTGCCGGGGTATCTGCGCTGGACCTGACGGAAACCGGCGATGTCGGGGGCCGGATCACGGTCAGCATCGGCGTTGCCGTCGCCTATTCGGCGGTCGGACACTCCGAGGGCGCGTTGCTGAAGGAGGCCGATCGGGCGCTGTATGACGCCAAGCGCGCGGGGCGCAACCGCGTAAGGTTGGCGGCAGGCAGCGAGCCGCCGTCGCCGGTGGCGCTGCCGACGCTGCGGGGCGCCGCTACGCCGGCCGATTGACGCCGGGCCGCCGAAGCTGGTCTTGTGCCGTATCGAACCGGCAGAGGGCGGGTGGCATGTCAGACATCACGGCAGTGGCGAAGACGTTCTTCGAGGCGTGCGAAAGCGGGGCGGGATGGGCGGGATGCCGGACGTTCTGCACCTCGGGGGCGACCTTCGCCGCCCAGGCCGAGCCGCTGGCCGCTGTGCACAGCCTGGAGGCCTACGCCGACTGGATGAAAGGCCTGCTGAGTTTTATGCCGGATGGCCGGTACGAGGTGAAGTCGTTCGCGACGGACGCGGCGCGTGGCAGCGTGTGCGCCTACGGCGTGTTCTCGGCGACCCACACCGGACAGGGCGGGCCTTGTCCGCCTACGGGAAAAAGCCTGTCGACCGATTACGTCTATGTCATGCAGTTCGCCGGCGAGAAGATCAGTCACATGACGAAGATCTGGAACGCCGGCTGGGCGATGAAGGAAGTCGGCTGGATGTAGCTCATACCAACGACATTAGAGCGTCATCGTTTGAGGTTGACCTAAACAGAAACCTCCTCTGCTGTTGCCGGTGTGAGGACGCATGTGAAGCCGAGCTTGGTGATCTGAGCGGCGAGCCTTGCGGCCATTGTCTCGGGT
>JAYUCA010000429.1:0-3166 GCA_043740535.1 Rhodospirillales bacterium
ACCGTCACCGCCCACCATTTCCGGCCCGTTTCCAGCAGGCCCGTTTCCGGCAGGCGGATGACGCATGCGGCCGTCCTCTCCCTTGATCACAGCAGGGCCACGACAATCGGGTGAGACGACGATCGGACGGAAGAAGAGTCAGATACCCGGTTCGGGGTTCGGGCATGACGAAACCGGAGCCAATCGCCCGCCCACGCCCATCAAGCCGCCCGAACGTCCTCCAAAAACGCGTTGACCTCATGGGTCAGTTGACCGGCCTGCTGCGACAGATCGCTGGCCGCCCGATGCATCTGCCCGGCGGCGGCCCCGGTGTGGTTGGCAATCTGACTGACGGTCGTGATCTTCGAAGTCACCTGCTGAGTGCTGGCCGCGGTCTGTTGCACGCTCCGGGCGATCTCCGCCGTGGCGGCGTCCTGCTCTCCCACCGCCGACGCGATGTTCGTCGCGATGGCGCTGACGTTGCCGATGGTTTTGCTGATCGCCTGGATGGCCTGGACGGCCTCCCGGGTCGCAGTTTGGACCTCCGCGATCTGCGCGCTGATCCGCCTGGTCGCCGCCGCCGTCTGCGTCGCGAGCAGCTTCACCTCGCTGGCGACGACCGTGAATCCCTTGCCCGCCTGGCCCGCCCGGGCCGCTTCGATGGTGGCGTTCAATGCCAGCAGGTTGGTCTGCGCCGCAATCCCTGCGATCAGCTCGACGACGTCGCCGATCTGCTGTGCCCCGTTCGACAGCGTGTGCATGATGGCATCGGTCCGCCGCGCGTCATCGACCGCCTGCGCGGTCATGTCGGCCGAATGCGAGACCTGGCGCCCGATCTCCCGGATCGAGGCGCTCAACTCCTCGGCGGCGGCGGCGACCACATGAACGCCCGCGCTCGCATCGTCTGCCGCCGATGCCACGGACGATGCGCCCTGGTCCGTCTCGGTCGCCGCGGACGACAGCAGCTTCGAGGTCGCCTGCAACTCGGACGCACCCGTGGCGAGCAGGGCGACCAACGTCCCCACCCGCGTCTCGAACGCGACGGCGGTCCGGTTCAGCGCGGCCTTCTGCTCGGCGGCCGCGGCCGCCTTCAGCGCCTCCTGCTCGGCAGAAAGCTGCTGGGAGAACACCATGTTCTCCTTGAACACCTGCACGGCCAGTGCCATGCCGCCGATCTCGTCGCGGCGCAGGCAATCCGGAACGTTGGCCGACAGGTCGCCTTGCGTCAGCCGCCGCATCGTCTCTGCCAGCCGGCGCACGGGCCGAGTGATGGAGTATGCCGTTACCGCCGTCACGATCGCCCCCAGCCCACACCCGAAGGCGACGGCGATCACCAGCGTGCGCCGCACCAGCGCACGCGCGTCGTCCATCTCATGGTGACGCACGGTGCGCTCACCCGAGATCTCCGCCGCTGCGTCCTGCATCAGGCTGCCGCTTTGCCGGGCCGCCGCACCCATGCGCGCGACGCTCGCCGCGCGTGTGGCGATCGCGGCATCGAGCTCCGCTATTGCCGGCGGAAAGGCCTGCGTTCGCTCCGTGATGGTGCCGATCAGCCGCTGCACCCGCGGCAGCGCCGGGGCGCCCGCCGTCACCACCGCGCGCATGCCGGCCTCCAGATCGGCCAGGCCCGTCAGCAGCCGCCCGCGATCCTCGTGGTCCTCGGTCATCACATACGTCGACGTCGCGGTCATGGGCCGCAGTGCGGCGGCGACCGCCGCGGTGACCGCATCGGCCGTCTCCCGGTCCGGTATGCGCGGCGCCGCACTGCCCAGCGCGGACAAGGCGTTCTGCGTCTGCGTAGCCAGTTCGGACAGGTGTGCGGCCGCATTCCGCCGGCGGATGGATGCCGCCACGACGGATTTCAGTGCGGTGTCCAGCTCGCGGGATCCTTCGGCCAGCGACGCGGCGCCAGCGCCCGCAGTGACGAGGGGGCCGGCGGTGACCATGGGCGCCGTCGCCTGCCCCAGCGCGTCCAGGCTGGCGAGCAGCGCCTTCTGGTCCTGCACCGAATTGGTCCGCAGGTAGACGGCAAGCTGAAGCTCGGTCTGCCGGAGCAGGCGGTCCGCCGCCTTCACCTGCACGACCCGCGCCTCGGCCGCCGAATCCGCCGCGGCGGCGACGCCGAGCCGTGCATCGGCCCACCACACCGCGACCGCCACCGCTAACAGCACGAGCAGCAGCGAGCTGAAACCGGCCAGCAGGCGTATCGGTATTGAGTGAAGCCGCCGATACCGGGTCATTGACCCCATCAGCCGGCCGCCTTCGTGAACCGCCGCACCCGGTCGGCGCCGAATTGTGCGCCGAGCGTGGCGAGGTTCGACCGCGCCGCCGTCACGAAGCTGTCCTTGTCGATGTCGCTCACCACCGTCATGCCCCGCTTCTGCAGGCGCGCGATGCCGTCCCGGGCCGCGTCGTCGGCCACATCCCGGCTTTTCTGCGTCCCGGCGACGGCGCAGGCGCGCAGGGCGGCGGCCTGCGTGGGGGTCAGGTCGTCCAGCAGGTCACTGGAGGCAACCACCATGCCGGCGCTGTAGGTGTGCCCCGTCAGGCAAAGGTATTTCTGCACCTCGTACAGCTTGATCGTCTCCGCCGTGGCGATCGGGTTCTCCTGCGCGTCGAACTGCCCGGTCCGCAGCGCCTCGTACACCAGCTTGAACGCCAGCGGCTGCGCGTCGGCACCCAGCGCCTTGAAGCAGTCGATCGCGATCTGCGACGGCGGCACGCGCAGCTTCAGCCCCGCGATGTCGGCCAGGCCGCGGATCGGCCGGTTCGATGTCATGTGCCGAAGCCCGTTCTCAAGCCACCCGACGACATTGATGCCGGCCGTCTTGAGCAATGCGCCGTATTCCTCGCCCAGTTCGCCGTCGAACGCCGCACGGCCGCGCGTGACGTCCTTGAACACGAACGGCACGTCCAGGATGCCGATCTCGGGGCAGAAGCCGCCGGCCGCCGATGTCACGCCGGCCATCATGTCCAGCGTGCCGGCCCGCACGTCCGTCAGCATCGGCAACTCGTCGCCGAACTCGGCATTCCCGTGCACCTCCACCCGGACGCCCGCAAGGTCCGGATGTGCGGCGGCGGCGTCGGCCAGAGCCTGGCAACCCATGCCGTACTGGGATGTCGGCAGGCTGTTGTGACCCAGCTTGACGACCCGCACGGCGGCGCGGGCGAGGTGCGGCGCACACAG
>JAYUCA010000430.1:0-2254 GCA_043740535.1 Rhodospirillales bacterium
GCCGGCACGCTGTCGGGCGGGCAGCAGCAGATGCTGGCGATCGGGCGCGGCATGGCGTCCGCGCCGAAGCTGCTGATGCTCGACGAGCCGTCGATGGGCCTGGCGCCGGTCGTCACCGACGCGATCTTCGAGTGCATCCAGCGGCTGCATCGCATCGACGGGCTCACGATCCTGCTGGTGGAGCAGCGCGTGGCCGAGGCGATCGAGCATTGCGACCACGGCTACGTGCTGGAAACCGGACGCGTGGCGCTCAGCGGCACGATGGCGCAGCTGTCGGCCGATGACCGCGTGCGGCAGGCCTATCTCGGACTATAACCGCTCGGAGAGCAAACCATGCAGCGCAGACACTTCATCGCCTCGGCCACCGCCGCCGCCACGGTTGCGGCATCCGCCCGCGCCCAGCCGTCCGAGGTCAAGGTCGCGTTGATCACGCCGCTCAGCGGCGCATGGGCGCGGTCCGGCGACCTGGCCCGCAAGGGGGCGGAGCTGGCGATCGACGACATCAACCGCGCGGGCGGCATCAAGGCGCTGGGCGGCGCCAAGATGACGCTGATCGTCGCCGACACCGGCGACAGCCCGGAGCGGGCCAAGAGCGCGGCACAGCGGCTGATGGCGCAGGAGCCGGACCTGGCCGGCGGCGCCGGGGCAGAGATCAGCTCGTTCACATTGGCCGTGACGGAAGTGACGGAGCGGGCGGAGCTGCCGTGGCTGACGCTGGCCTACTCCGACACGCTGACCGGGCGCGGCTTCAAATACATATTCCAGACCTCGCCCACCGCCGATCAGCAGGCGGCGTCGGCCATGCCGACCATCCTGCAGGTGGCCCAGGCGGCGACCGGCACGAAGCCCACCAAGATGGCGATCGTCATGGACAACACGCCCTCGCCGGCCAGCTTTTCCAAGAACATGCGCGGCCCGGCGCTGGAGACGTTCGGCCTGACCCTGGTCGCCGACCAGATCTACACGCCGCCCTTGTCGGATGCGGCGCCCATCGCGCAGAAGATCCGCGCCGCGCGGCCTGACTTCCTGCTGTTCCTGCCGACCGCCACGCCGGACATCAAGCTGATCATGGAGAAGCTGTCGGAGGTCGGGCTGGGCGGCAGGCGGCTGCCGGTGATCTCGAACGGCGCGCCGATCGGCTCGCCGGACCTGCTGAAGCTGGCGGGCAAGGAGATCATGGAAGGCACGATGTTCATCATCGCCAACTGGGGCGCCAAGGGTCTGGAGGACCTGACCAGGCGCTTCAAGGAGCGCACCGGCGAGCCCTGGATCTCGCAGGACAGCATCTCCAACTACGGCCACATGTGGCTGCTGAAGGAGGCGATGGAGAAGGCAGGGTCGGCGGACCGGCGCAAGGTGAACGCGGCGCTGCACGCGATGGACCTGACCGAGGGCCCGGGCGCGCTGACGTTCCCGGGCGGGCGCGTGAAGTTCGACGAGAACGGCCGCCGCGTGGGCGCGCCGCTGCTGATCGTGCAATGGCAGAACGGCGAGCCGGTTACGGTGTATCCGCCGGAGGCCGCGTTCTCGAAGCCCGTATGGCCCAAGCAGTGACAGCGGGGCGCCTCGCACCCACCCCCGGCCCCTTCCTGAAGGAGGGAGGGGAGAAGTCTGGCGCCGATACTCGTTATTGTATCGTTATGGCCGGGCTTGACCTGGCCATCCACGCGCCGGCAACCGCACCGGCGTCATGTGTTAAGAATGGCACTTTCCAACCCATTACGTTTGTCCCGTGGAACCGCGTGGGTGCCCGAGTCAAGCCCGGGCATGACGAAATCCGAATGAATCGCCATACGCGATTCCCCTGCTGAAGGAGGGAGGGGAGAGCATGACCGAAACCTTCGACTACGTCGCCGTCGGCTCCGGGCCGGCCGGCTCATGAAGCGCTTTGCCGTCATCGGGGCCGGGGCGGCCGGGCTGTGCGCCGCCAAGACGCTGGTCGCGGCGGGCGTCGATGTCGTGATCTTCGAGGCCGGGTCGCAGATCGGCGGCCTTTGGGTCTACGAGAACGACAACGGGCTGAGCTCGGCCTACCGTTCGCTGCACATCAACTCCGAGGCGCGGGTCAGCACCTACGTGGACTTCCCCTTCGGCCCCGGCGCGGCGCTGTATCCCGACCACGCCGAGATGAAGCGCTATTTCCACGACTACGCCGAGCATTTCGACCTGATCCGCCGCATCCGGTTCAAAAGCCGGGTCGCGGCGGTGGAGCGGGATGCCGGGGGGCTGAAGGTCACGCTCGAGGGCGGGGAGG
>JAYUCA010000431.1:0-7123 GCA_043740535.1 Rhodospirillales bacterium
AGGTACTCGTCGATGCTCATGGTGGGCAGCGAATGGCCGGGGCCAAACACCTCGCGCTGCAGCCGTGGCGCTATGGGCGCTGCGCATCCGGGTCTGGGACCTGCTGGTGAAGCCGGTGTCCAGCGGGGAGCTCAGCCAGCGCATCACCGCGCGCCCAACCTGAGTCCATAGCCTGCCTTGCAGGCGATGATCGTGTCGATCTCCTCGACGAACACGCTGACATCCTTCACCCGGTCCGGCCAGAGCGGCGAAAGGCCCAGGTTGTCGTAAACACCCCCGTCCGAGAGCGTCACGCGCTCGGCGACGAGCGAACCGTCCTTCTTGTGAAAGGTCATCATCTCGTCGAGCGCGGGAAGGAACATCGGATACGCCGCGGAAGCCGCCACCGCCTGGGCCAATAGGGTTTTCCCGGCCTCGATCCGGCCGAACCGCCAGCTTCCGGCACCCCGCTGACCGAAATAGAACGCGGAACCCGTGCGTAGCTCGGCGGCGACCACCAACAGCTGCGGCCTATCCTTACGCAGCCTGTCGAAGGTGAAGCCGTGGAACAGCTTGTCGTCGATCGCGCGTCGCAGGATCGTCGTGCGGCTCGCGAAGCGCCGCGGCGCCCAGGATGACGCCTTCGGACGTGGCGTCGCATCGTCACCTCTCGACAGCGACGAGAAACAGGTCGTGGCCAACCTGACGGGGATCGACCACAGCCACGTCAGCGTCATCAGGCAGACGCACAGGACGGCCTTGGGTCCCTCGGTCGTGGTCAGGGCCACCTTGAGGGCAGGATGCACAAACCCTGTCCTGAGGATCGAGCGGACATCCTCTTCGAAGTGCTCGAACGTCCCGCCATGGGCCGCATACATGGCCGCGATCACGCTACCGCCCGAGACGGCGGAAATGACCCGTGCCCGATCCAAGATCCCCAGACGGTTGAGCGTCCGCAGGCACCCAAGATGATAGGCCATCGCCCTCGACCCTCCCCCGGAGAGGGCTATGCCTATCTTGGGTTCGGTAGTCTCACCTACGTCCATGAAGAACCTCGCTTTTCTCAATGCTTCGTTAGCCGACCGGCCTTGTCGTATGACCACTCCGACCCCTGCTGCCCGCTCTGAGGGAACGCAAACATAACCCTATGGCGAACGAAGGATGCATGATCTCGTTGCTCGGGTCAAATGGTTTGTTGCCCATGAAGGCACGATCCCATATCCTCATGGAGAACGACCTGGAAGCGGAGTTTTCAATGGCCGAGACGTTCGGGGAACGGCTGAAGCGCCTGAGAGAGGGTAAGGGCTACAGCCTAGAGCAGCTCGCGGTGCGGACCTCGAGCAGCAAGTCCCACCTGTGGGAACTGGAAAAGGGGCGCGCCCCCGTTCCTGGCGGAGAGAAGCTTGCCCTACTCGCGCGTGAGTTGGACACAACGGTCCATGCGCTGGCTGTCGAGGAGACCGACCCCGACTCGGCCGACGAGCAGGACCGTGTGTTCTTCCGGAATTACCGTTCGCTGGACGAGGGCACCCGGGAGAACATGCGCACCATGGTTGCGGCCTTGAAGAAGAAGCCATGAGCGGGGGAAAGCCGCTTCAGCCCAAGGCATGGGCCGCCAGGCTGTCCCGCTTACTAGACATTACAGGCGGTCCGGGAGCCAGTCGGTTCCCCGTGGACGTCGCTGGCCTCGCGGTCGGCTTCTCAACCGACAACCCGGACTACCGCGACGATCCCGTGCTGGGCGCGTCCCAGGGTGACATCGGCCCGGTGGACGGCTGCTTGATGGCTTCGGAAAGCGGGGCCGGGTGGGCCATCCTGGTGAGCGACGGCATCCGCAGCCCAGGACGGGTCCGGCATACGCAGGCCCATGAACTCGGGCACTACCTCCTTCACCGCGACATCGCGAGACGAACCGGAGCGATCCGGTGTTCAGCCCGCGACATAGCCGCCGGGCAGGATGCCCTGCGCGGCATTGAGCGCGAGGCCGATGCTTTCGCCACAGGCTTGCTGATGCCCTTCGACGACTTTCGCAGGCAGATCGGCGAGAACGAGGCTCCGGACATGCACCGCCTCTCCGATGTTGCGGGGCGCTACGGGACGTCGCTTGTGTCCACTTCGCTTCGCTGGCTGGAGGTGACGGGCAAGCGCGCGTTGGTCGTGGCGGCCGATGATGACTTCGTCCTTTGGGCACGTTCCAGCCGAGCGGCGCTGCGGACGGGCAACTGGATCAAGGCGTCTTCCGGGCCTCCGGTGGAGGCGCCACAGGGTTCGTTGCTTGCCGCAGGCAATCAGAATCTGGCCGGAATCCGACATCGAGGCGAAGTGTGGTTCGGGGAAGCGGCCATCGAGACGTGCCTCGTTCCCGACAACTACGACTTCAGGTTGTCCATAGTCATTCTGGATGACCGAGAACGTGCCATAGAAGACGAGGACGAGGACACGATGGCCGAGGCGGTCGACACCAGATTCCGTAATCGATGGAGCTAGGCGGGCGCCTTGCGCCTGCCACCTTCCTACTGACTCCCAAAATCCACATGACCCGTCACTCGTTCCACGGTTGCAGTCAGGGACTCCATGTCATGCAGTCCCTGATTCCATGACATCTGTCACTGATTCCATGGGATGCGTGTAATTCCAGATTGGATTGGCACTGCACAACATACATACCGTCATCGGAATGCGCCCGGCAGGACTCGAACCTGCGACCAAGCCGTTATGAGCGGCCCGCTCTAACCAACTGAGCTACAGGCGCACCGGAATTCCCCCGCAAGGAGAAGGCGCGTTTGGCATGCGCGCCCCGCACCGCTATACCGCGCGCACCCCAACCCCGGCAGGATACACCATGGACGTCGCCAAGATACCCCCAGGCAAAGATGTTCCCCACGACATCAACGTCGTGATCGAGATTCCGCAGGGCTCCCAGGTCAAGTACGAAGTCGACAAGGACAGCGGCGCCATCTTCGTCGATCGGTTCCTGTTCACCCCCATGGCCTATCCCGCCGCATACGGCTTCATCCCCGGCACCCTCGCCGACGACGGCGACCCTGCCGACGCGCTGGTGCTGGCCCCTGCGCCCATCGTCCCCGGCGCCGTCATCCGCTGCCGCCCCATCGGCATGCTGCAAATGGAGGACGAGAGCGGCCAGGACGAGAAGATCATCTGCGTTCCGCACGACAAGATCCACACGCTCTACAAGGACGTCCACTCGATCGACGACCTGCCGGCCATCCTGCGCGCCTCGATCGAGCATTTCTTCACCCGCTACAAGGACCTCGAACCCGGCAAATGGGTGAAGGTCACCGGCTGGGCCAGCAAGGAAGCGGCCGAGGCCGTCATCGTGACGTCGCTGGCGGCCGCGCAGAAATAGCGTTCGAAGCTTGATCGCGTCGCCTTCCAGAAGCGATCAAGCCCGTACCCCGTAGGGCGGAAAAGCGCAGCGTCATCCGCCCCTGTGCACAAAGCAGAAAAGCGCGTCACCCGACCCAGCACCGTCCCGGATGGATGCCGCCGTACGGCCCGACGTAACCAGGCCGGCAGGCGCATCCGGCCAGCGAGCCGCTGAGCAATGCGCCGACGACCAATGCCGAAAGAATGCGAAGCAGCCGAAGGCCGATCGTCTTCGTGTGCGGCGCGAACATCGCCTTGACCTGAACCATCCTGGCCTCCTGTTGATGAAGCCATCTAACAGGATCGCCGTAACAGGCTGATGTCGCTCGCCCCACCAATTGTAACAGGCGAGTTTGCGTCAAACCGCCGCCTCGCACGCCTCGCCGACCCGGACGGCATCGACGTGCGCCGCCGGGCCCGGCCACTCGCTGACCGGCAGCACGCTGACCAGGCCGTCGCCGTCCGCTGTTCCGCAGCATCCGGCCCGCAGCAGCACCGTCGTCTTCTCCGCGTCGAGCGGCCGCGCGAAGTAATAGCCCTGTCCACGGTCGCACTGCCAACCGCTGAGCATGGTCGCCTGCTCGGCCGTCTCGATCCCCTCGGCCGTCACGGACAGGCCCAGCGATTTGGCGAGCGACAGGATCGCCTGCACGATCGCCTTGTCTTCCGCGTTCTCGCCGATCCCCATGATGAACGACCGGTCGATCTTCAGCACGTCCAGCGGCAGCCGGCGGAGGTAGGCGAGCGAGGAATAGCCGGTCCCGAAATCGTCGATCGCAAGCTGGATGCCCAGCGTCCGCAACCGCCACAGCGTCGCGATGGTCGCCTCCACGTCGCGCATGATGACGCCTTCGGTGATCTCGAGCTTCAGGCAAGCCGCCGGCAGACCGGTGATCGCCAGCACGCGCGAAACCTCCTCCACCAGGTCTGGCATCTGGAACTGGCGGGGCGACAGATTGACCGAAACCACCAGCGGCGGCGCCGTCGGGAACTCGCGATGCCACGCCGCCGTCTGCAGGCAGGCCTGTTCCAGCACCCAAAGCCCCAGCGGCACGATCAGCCCGGTCTCCTCCGCAAGCGGGATGAAGTCGATCGGCGGCACCAGGCCCCGCGTCGGATGCTGCCAGCGCACCAGCGCCTCGACATCGGTGATGCGGCCGGACTGCAGCGGCACGATGGGCTGGTAGTGGACCCGCAACTCGTTCCGCTCGAGCGCCTGGCGCAGCTCGGCCTCCAGCTCCAGCCGCGCCAGCGTGTCGGTCTGCATGCTGGGCTCGAACACGGCATGGCAGCCCTTCCCGCGGGCCTTGGCCCGATACATGGCCGCATCCGCGTTGCGCAGCAGGCTATCCGCCAGCTCGGCCCCCGCGTCGCCCACCGCGATGCCGATGCTGGCCGTCACGACGATCTCGCGCCCGTCGAGCCGGAACGGCGTTGCCAGCATCGCCGCGATGCCGTCGGCCACCGGGCCTGCGTCGGCCTCGCTGGAGAGCGATTCCAGCAGCAGCACGAATTCGTCGCCGCCCAGCCGCGCGACCGTGTCCGCGGACCGCACGCAGGTCTGCAGCCGCCGGGCCACCTCCACCAGCAGCTGGTCGCCGACCTGGTGCCCCAGGCTGTCGTTGACGAGCTTGAAGTTGTCGAGGTCCAGGAACAGCACGGCGACCGCGCCGCGGCGCCGCCCGGTGCGGACCAGGGCCCGGTCCAGCCGGTCACGGAACAGCGCCCGGTTGGGCAGGCCGGTCAACGAATCGTAGAACGCCTGCTGCGTCAGTTGCCGCTCGAACGCCTTACGCTCGTCGATGCCGTGGGTGGTCGCCACAACGCCCTCGATCGCCGGCTCGTGCAGCAGGTTCGTCAGGATCAGCTCGACATAGCGCCAAGCCCCCGCCCGGTCGCGCAGCCGCAGCTCGATCTCCCGCGTCCCGCCGGGGGTCTCGCGGACCTGCTCCAGCAGGTCCAATGCCGCCACCTGCTCCTCGGGGTGGATCATCTCGATCAGCGACTGGCCGATCAGGGCGTCGCCCTCATACCCCCACGCGGCTTCCGCCGCCGGGCTCTGATAGGTGACGGCGCCTGTCGGCTGGCAGATCAAAACCACATCGGCGGCGCTCTGGATCAACGAGCGGAACCGCCGCTCGCTGCGGATCGAGGCCGCAGCCTCCCGCTCGGCGGCGCGCCTGACCTGCTTCTGGTAGGACACCAGCATCAAGCCGAAGAACATCACCAGGCCAAGGCCCAGCGCGAACACGATCGGCGTCGCAAAGACGACCCTTGTCTGCAACGTCGAGAAGGCATCCAGGTGCTGAAGGGCGCGGGCGCGGCTTTGTTCCGCCACAACGAGAACCTGCTCCTCCACGTAGTCGAACGCCGGATCCACCTCGGACTGGTCGATCGCGGTCGCCGCCGCCGTGTCGCCCGCATCGACCGCATCGAACATCCGATCGATCGCACCCAGATACAGGACATGCCGCGCAAGCACGTCGTCGGCCATGGCGACGTCCATGTCGGTCGCCAGCGATCACGCCTTCGCCAGCGCCGCGACCATTTGAGCCCCCGCCGCCCGATGGCTCGCGCGGATTTCCGGACCGGGCTCCAGCCGGTATTTCCGCTCCAGCGATTCTTCGGTCACCACCGCGTGCCGCGCCTCCTGCAGCGCGTCGCTCAATCGGCTGGCGTGGTCCACCTCTTGACCCGATTGGAACATCGTCACGGCGCCCCACAGCGCCAGGCCCGGCAGGCCGACCAGCACCAGGATGAGCCCCGACAGCGCAAGCCGGACCCCGCCCTGTTTTTGCCGCGCGCGGCAACGCAGCCCTGCCATGAGCTTCCGGAAGAGAGCCTGAACGTCAACCATCTCGGATGCCAATGCCGATGCCAAGGCTGGCACCCTCTGCTGTTTTCGTTGACCATTCGTGAATGATCCGGCCGACTCACGATCCTGTATGGTCCGGCGGGCAGGCATTTTCATGCACAGGGATATGGTCGGGGCGAGAGGATTCGAACCTCCGGCCTCTTGCTCCCAAAGCAAGCGTACTACCAGGCTGTACTACACCCCGCGACCAGCCACCGCCGTATACACCGGTTCCGTGCCGGCTGGAAGCTCAGGGCGCCGCGGCGAAGATCCGCTGCTCAACCTTGTCCCCCGCATGGATGTTGAGCCGCCGCGCCGTGCCGGCCGCAAGCTCCAGCGTGCCGCGCACCGGGCCCCGGCTTTCGATGATCGCCAGGCTTTCTGGCACCGTGTCCTCCACCACCCGGCGAATGGAGCCGTCCTGGTTGATGAACAGCATGTCCAGAGAACTGACCGTGTTGCGCATCCACATCGTGCTGTCCCGCGCGGCGCCCCAGTCGAACAACATGCCGCCATCCGCCGGCACCGACTTACGGAACATCAGCCCCACCGTCTGATGTTCCGGCTGGACCGCCATCTCCACCTGGAAGTCATGCCGCACGCCACCCTTCGTGACGATGGTCAGCGTCTCTTTCGGTAACTCGGGCTGCGCCGTGGTTTGGGCCCCGGCGCCGGCCGGGGCGAGGAGGAAAGCCAGAAGCAGCAGGCGGCGGATCATGCGGAAAGCCTTTCTTGCAGTGCGAGCCCGGCCATGCGCCGGACCTCGTCCCGGACCTCCCCTTCCCGGGGGACGTCGCGGAGCGTGGTGAACCAATGCTCCGGCGGGTTGCGCCCGGCGGCCCGGTTATACACGAGTTCCCGCAGCACCGCCTCGGCGGCCGGCGTGGTGCGGGGCGGGATGGG
>JAYUCA010000432.1:0-3075 GCA_043740535.1 Rhodospirillales bacterium
CCGCCCCGAGACGGCCTGATCAGCGTCTGAGCCGTCGGCGGCAATCGAGATCAGAGAACACGCCGCTGGCAACGCGCCTGGGCGTGGGGAGCTTACAGATCAGATGAACGCAGGCATGCCGCTCCCGTCCCGTCCCTTCACCCCGCTTCTGGACCGCGTGCGGGTGCCGTCCGACTTGCGCAATTTCTCGGCCGAGCAGTTGCGCCAGGTGGCGGACGAGCTGCGATCCGAGACCGTCGATGCGGTCAGCACGACGGGCGGGCACCTGGGCGCGTCGCTCGGCGTGGTAGAGCTGACGGTCGCGTTGCACGCGATCTTCGACACCCCGCGGGACCGGCTGATCTGGGACGTGGGCCACCAGGCCTATCCGCACAAGATTTTGACCGGGCGGCGGGACCGGATCCGCACGCTGCGGCAGCCGGGCGGGCTGTCCGGGTTCACGCGGCGGTCCGAGAGCGAATACGATCCCTTCGGTGCTGCGCATAGCAGCACCAGCATATCAGCCGGGCTCGGCATGGCCGTGGCGCATGACCTGCTGGGCGAGAAGGACCGGCACGTGGTGGCGGTGATCGGCGACGGGGCGATGAGCGCCGGCATGGCGTATGAGGCGATGAACAACGCCGGGGCGCGGAAGTCCCGGCTGCTGGTGATCCTGAACGACAACGACATGTCGATCGCGCCGCCGGTGGGCGCGATGAGCGCATATCTCAGCCGTCTGATGAGCAGCCGGTCGTTCCTGAGCCTGCGCGACCTGGCCGTGCGGATGGCCAAGCGCTTCCCGAAGGGGATCGAGCGCACGGCGCGCCGGGCCGAGGAGTATGCGCGCGGCATCCTGACGGGCGGCACGCTGTTCGAGGAGTTGGGCTTCTACTACGTGGGCCCGATCGACGGGCACAACATGGACCACCTGCTGCCGGTGCTGCGCAACGTGCGCGAGGCGGAAGAGAGCGGCCCGATCCTGCTGCACGTGATCACGAAGAAGGGCCACGGCTACGGCCCGGCCGAGAACTCGGCCGACAAATATCACGGCGTCAGCAAGTTCAACGTGGTGACCGGCGAGCAGGTGAAGGCGCCGCCTGGACCGCCGCAATACACCCGCGTCTTCGCAAACGCGCTGATCGCCGAGGCGGCGGCCGATGACCGGATCGTCGCCGTGACTGCGGCCATGCCGTCCGGCACCGGGCTCGACCGGTTCATGTCGCGTTTCCCGGACCGCACGTTCGACGTGGGCATCGCCGAGCAACATGCCGTGACGTTTGCGGCCGGCATGGCGACAGAAGGGTTGAAGCCGTTCTGCGCGATCTACAGCACGTTCCTGCAACGCGCCTACGACCAGGTGGTGCACGACGTCGCCATTCAGAAGTTGCCGGTGCGGTTCGCCATCGACCGGGCAGGCCTGGTGGGCGCCGACGGAGCCACGCATGCCGGCAGCTTCGACCTTGCATACCTGGGCTGCCTGCCGGGCATGGTGATCATGGCGCCGAGCGACGAGTTGGAGCTGATGCACATGGTCGCGACCTCTGCACAGATCGACGACGGCCCGAGCGCGTTCCGGTATCCGCGGGGCGAGGGCCTGGGCATCGCCCTGCCGGAGCGCGGCACGCCGGTTTCGATCGGCAAGGGCCGGATCATGAAGGAAGGGTCGTCGGTCGCGATCCTGTCGCTGGGGCCGCGGCTGGCCGACAGCCTGCGTGCGGCGGACGAACTGGCGGCGCGGGGGTTTTCGACCACGGTCGCCGATGCGCGGTTCGCCAAGCCGTTCGACACCGCGATGGTCGAACAGCTTGCGCGCCATCATGGCGTGCTGATCATCGTCGAAGAGGGTTCGGTCGGCGGATTCGGGTCTGCCGTGATGCAGCACCTGGCGCAGCGCGGCCTGCTGGACGGCAGCCTGCGGGTGCGGCCGCTGGCGTTCCCGGACATTTTCATTGACCATAACAGCCCGGCGGCGCAGATCGTCGAGGCTGGGGTTGGCGCCAAGACCATCGTGGCCACGGCGCTCGCCGCGCTGGGCGGTGACAGCAGCCTGAACCTGGTGGCGGTGCCGGCCCAATGAGCATGGGCGGCCGGACGATGCACTGCACGACCCGGCGGGACGTTCTGGCTGTGTCGCTGATCGCGATGCTGCTTGCGGTCGCACCGCCTGTCTGTGCTGCGGACGCCCAGGCCGCAGCGCCGATCCAGGCGCTGTCAACGGGGCTGGTGACGGCGATGAAGGCGGGCAAGTCCGCACCGTTCGTGCAGCGCTATACCGCACTGGCGCCCCTGGTTGACCGGGCGTTCGATTTGCCGGGCATCCTGGCAAGTTCGGTGGGGCCGCGTTTCGCCTCACTCCCCGCGGACCAGCAATCCAAGCTGCTGGATGTATTTCGAAAATTCACGGTGGCGAGCTACGTGGCGAATTTCGATTCATTCTCGGGCGAGCGGGTCGAGGTGCTGGCGGAGCAGCGGAGCGTGGGCGCCGACGTGATCGTGCAGACGGTGATCGCGCCGGCGCAGGGCGAGGCGATGCATATCGACTATGTGATGCGCAGCGGTCCGCAAGGCTGGCGTGCCGTCGATGTGCTGCTGAACGGCAGCATCAGCCAGAATGCGGTGAAGCGGTCGGATTTTCGCAGCCTGGTGACCGCAAGCTCCGCCCAGCCGCTCATCGACAGCCTGCAACGGAAGGTCGCTGAATTGTCCGGCGGCTCACTGGCCTGACCTGGAGCTCATGGTGACCCTCGGACCCCTGGACGTCGCCTCGATCGGCCTCGCCTGCGTTTCCATGGCCGGCGTGTTTCAGGCCGCTGCGGGGGTGCACGCGCTGCACCGGTTCCGCCGGCGGACGCCGGACGCGCCCATGGCCTTGCCCGCGGTGACGATCCTGAAGCCGCTGCATGGCGACGAGCCCATGCTGGAGGAGGCGCTGGCCAGCTGCTGCCAGCAGGATTACCCCAGTTTTCAGCTCGTCTTCGGGCTGCAGGACCCGAACGACCCGGCCATCGCAGTGCTGCACCGGCTGCGGCAGCGGTTCCCGCTGGTCGCCATGGAGGTCGTGATCGACCGTACCCAGCACGGGGCGAACCGCAAGAT
>JAYUCA010000433.1:0-12737 GCA_043740535.1 Rhodospirillales bacterium
CCCTTCGCCATCATGCTGCAGCAGGTCGAGGTCGCGATGATGCGCAAAGGCACGACCGGCTTCGAGATCGGACCCCTCAGCGACCGCAGCGTGTACACCCGCATCACCAAGACCTAATGCACCGAGTCTTCCCCCCTGCCTTCCAGGGAGGGGCCGGGGGGGCAGCACGCGGTGCATGGCGCCCGAAACCGGGATGAACCGCCTCAAATCCCTGGCCGCCACCCTGGCCAGCATTCCCATCACGCTGTTCGGCCTGGTGCTGATCACCTTCCTGATCGGCCGCGTCGTCCCCATCGACCCCGTCCTGGCCGTCATCGGCGACCGCGCGCCGCAGGACGTCGTGGAACGCACCCGGAAGGAAATGGGCCTTGACCGCCCGCTGCCGGAGCAGTTCCTGCGCTACACCGCGCAGCTGGCCCAGGGCGACCTCGGCAAGTCCGTCATGACCAGCAACCGCGTCGCCACCGACATCGCGCGCTTCTTCCCCGCGACGCTGGAACTGGCCACGATCGCCCTGCTGATCGCCACCTTGATGGGCGTCCCGCTCGGCGTGCTGGCCGCGACCCGGCAAGGGAGCTGGATCGACCAGTCCATCCGCGTCGTCTGCCTGTCCGGGCACTCGATCCCGGTGTTCGTGCTGGCGCTGGTCAGCCTCGTGGTGTTCTACGCGACGCTCGGCTGGGCCCCCGGGCCCGGGCGGCAGGACATCGCCTATCAGGACATGGTCGATCAGGTGACCGGAGTTCTGCTGTTCGATGCCGCGCTGGCGCGGGACTGGCCCGCCCTGCGCGACGCCGCCGCGCACCTGGCGCTGCCGGCGCTCGTGCTCGGCGCCTTCAACATGGCCTACATCGCCCGCATGACCCGGGCCTTCATGCTGGAGGCCCTGAAGGGCGAGTACATCGTCACCGCCAAGGCCAAGGGCCTGTCCGCCGCCGCCGTCATCTGGCGGCACGCCTTCGGCAACATCCTGGTCCGGCTCGTCACCGTCGTCGCCCTGGCCTACGCCGGGCTGCTGGAGGGCGCCGTCCTCACCGAGACCATCTTCTCGTGGCCCGGTCTTGGCCAATACCTGACCGGCAGCCTGCTGAACGCCGACATGAACGCCGTCCTGGGGGCCACGCTGGTCGTCGGCCTCAGCTACGTTGCCCTGAACCTGTTCGCCGATCTGATGTACCGTCTGCTCGACCCGAGGGTGCGATGACGCCCACGCGCGCCTGGCTGCTTGCCGACACCCCCGCCTCCCGCGGCCAGGCGGCGTGGGGCCGCCGCTATCGGCTGTGGCTGCAGTTCCGCCGCAACCCGCTGGCCATGGCGGGCCTGATCGTGGCGCTGGCGCTTGTTGCGCTGACCCTCGCGGCGCCGCTGCTGGCGACCCACGACCCCGGCGCGCAGAACCTGGCCCAGCGGCTCCGCCCGCCCACGGCCCGGCACTGGCTCGGCACCGACGAGCTCGGGCGGGACGTCTACTCCCGCCTGCTGTACGGCGGGCGCGTCACCCTCGGCATGGTCGTCGCCGTCGTGCTGCTGGTCGCGCCGCTGGGCCTGGCCGTCGGGTGCGTCGCGGGCTATGCCGGCGGCTTGTGGGACCGGCTGCTGATGCGGGTCACGGACGTGTTCCTCGCCTTCCCCCGCCTGATCCTTGCCTTGGCCTTCGTCGCCGCGCTGAAGCCCGGCGTCACCAGCGCCGTCGCCGCCATCGCGCTGACCGCCTGGCCGCCCTACGCGCGCCTCGCCCGCGCCGAGACGCTCAGCCTGCGCCACACCGACTTCATCGCCGCCGCCCGCCTGGCTGGCGCATCCCCGTTCCGCATCGTGCTCCGCCACATCGCGCCGCTGTGCCTCCCCAGCCTCGTCGTGCGGGTCACGCTGGACATGAGCAGCATCATCCTGACCGCCGCCGGGCTGGGCTTTCTCGGCATGGGCGCCCAGCCGCCCAGCCCCGAATGGGGCGCGATGATCGCCACCGCGCGCCGCTTCATCCTGGATCAATGGTGGGTGCCGACGATCCCCGGTCTTGCGATCTTCGCCGCCTCGCTGGCCTTCAACCTGCTGGGCGACGGCCTGCGCGACGTGCTGGACCCCAAGCAGGATGGCTGACCCCCTGACCCAGGCAAGACCATGCGGGTAACGATCGAGAACCTGAAGGTCGCCTTCCCCACGCCCACCGGCCCCACCGAAGCCGTCAAGGGCGTGAGCCTCGCGATCGGTGCGGAGAAGCTGGGCATCGTCGGCGAGTCCGGTTCCGGCAAGTCGCTGACCGCCCGCGCCCTGCTGCGCCTTCTGCCCGCGTCCGCGCTGATCACCGCGGACACGCTGGACTTCGACGGCATCGACATCCTGCGTGCCCGCGAAAGCGACATGCGGCAGATCCGCGGCAAACGCGCCGGGCTGATCCTGCAGGACCCGAAATACGCGCTGAACCCCGTCATGACCGCCGGCCAGCAGATCGCGGAGGCCTGGCGCGCGCACAAGGGCGGCTCCCGCAAGGCCGCCGCGCTGGCCGCCATCGATCTGCTGGACCAGGTGAAGATCCGCAGCCCCGCAGAGGTCGCCGGCGCCTACCCGCACGAGCTGTCCGGCGGCATGGGCCAGCGCGTGATGATCGCGATGATGCTCGCGCCGGACCCCGAGCTGCTGATCGCCGACGAGCCCACGTCGGCCCTGGATGCCACCGTCCAGGCCGAGATCCTTCGTCTGCTGGACGACCTCGTCACCAGCCGCGGCATGGGCCTGCTGCTGATCAGCCACGACCTGCCACTGGTCGGCCGCTTCTGCGACCGCATCGCCGTGATGTATGCGGGCCACATCGTGGAAAACCTCAGTGCGGCGAACCTCGCCCACGCCAACCATCCCTACACGCGGGGCCTGCTCGACTGCCTGCCGGCGCTGTCGCACCCGAAGCTTCGGCTTCCCACCATGCAGCGCGACCCGGCCTGGTTGCTCGGATGATCGACATCCGAGACCTGCGCGTCCGCTTCGGCGCCAACGAGGTCGTCAGGGGCGTCACCCTCGCCGTCCCCACGGGCGGCAGCTATGGCCTGGTCGGCGAATCCGGGTCCGGCAAATCGACCATCCTGCGCGCCCTGTCCGGCCTGAACCCCGACTGGACCGGCACGATGACCCTGGACGGCGCGCCCTTGCTGCCCCGCCGCGACCGCGCCTTCTTCCGCCGTGTGCAGATGGTGTTCCAGGACCCCTACGGCTCGTTGCACCCGCGCCAGACCGTCGACCGAACCCTCAGCGAACCCCTGATCATCCACCGCATCCCCGGCCATGACCGCCGCATCGCCGAGGCCCTGGCCGCCGTCGCGCTGCCGGCCAGCGTCCGCTTCCGCTTCCCGCACCAGCTCAGCGGCGGCCAGCGCCAGCGCGTCGCCATCGCCCGCGCGCTGATGGCCGAACCCGAGGTGCTGCTGCTCGACGAGCCGACCAGCGCGCTCGATGTGTCCGTCCAGGCCGAAATCCTGAACCTGCTGAAGGACCTGCAGCAGGATCGTGGGCTGACCTACCTGCTCGTGACCCACAACCTCGCCGTCGTCGCGCACCTGTGTCCGGCCATCGGCGTGATGCAATCCGGCCAGCTGGTGGAACAGCTCACCGCCGAGGCCCTGCGCGAGGGCCGCACGACGCATCCCCATACGACCGAGCTTCGTAGGCTGAGTACCGAGCTGGAGACGTAAATCGCAAACTGTCCGCACGGGCCTGCCACGACCCGCGCGGACGCCAAGCTGGGGAGAACCCCTCGTCGTCATCGCCAGTTCGGCACCCGCCTTCGGCGGACCCTGGATGTGAAAGTGGTCATCAGGCAATATCAACTACTTGGACAACACTTTCTTCGGAGCCGCCCCGCCACCGTCATCGCGAGCCGCTTGGCGAAGCGATCCAGGGGGCACATGCGCCGCCCTCGGCTCTGGATTGCTTCGCCAAGCGGCTCGCAATGACGATGACGGCAATGAGTCGTGCTTACGGAGAGCTGCTACAACATCAGGCATCAGAAGTCCTGCAAACAGGAGCCCGGAGAGCACCATGCCCACCTATCAAAGAACCCACGACTGGGGCGCCCTCACCCGCGCGGAGGTCGCCGAGGCCCGCGACGCCGGGGCGCTCGCGGTGCTGACCGTCGGCAGTTGCGAGCAGCACGGCGATCACCTTCCGCTCGATACCGACACGCTCAGCGCCTACCGCGTCACCATGGCTGCCGCGGAGCGCTGCACGCAGGTCCACGCCCTGGTGCTGCCGCCGCCCGGTTTCGGGTTCTCGCCGCATCACCAGGCCTGGCCCGGCACCATCACGCTGCGGCTATCGACCTTCCTGGCCCTTGTCACCGACGTCGCCGACAGCGTTCATCGCGCCGGGTTCGACCGGCTGCTGGTGGTGAACGGCCACGGCGGCAATTCCGGCCCCCTCACCGCGATCTGCACCGAACTGGTGAGCCGCGGCCTGCGTGTCGCGGCCGTCAGCTATTTCGGCCCCGGCCAGGCTGCATGGTCGCCGCTGGTGCCGGGCGGCAAGCCCGGTGTGGGCCACGCATGCGCCTACGAGACCGCCATGCAACTCGCGTTGCGGCCCGATGAGCGCCAGCGTATCGAGAGCCGCATCGCTGGGCTGCCGCCCCGCCTGGTCCCGGCCTATGTCGAGGGCGGGGGCAACCCGTTGCAGGACACCGGCGCCACCTACGCCGCCCTGTTTCCCGCAGGCGACCCCGGCTATCACGGCGATCCTGCCGCTGCGACGCTGGAGGCCGGCGAGCAACTTCTGGAGGCGACAGTCGCTGGCCTCGCCAAGTTCCTGGCGACCTTCGCCAGCGCGAATCTCAAGGTCGGCCGCTGAATACCGCTGCAAGCAAGGGCATTCGAGCCGACAGTTCTTAACAGTTATTCACCGATGCAAACGCTGGAAATTTCTTGTAAAATAGCGCAGAGTAGTGATCAATCCATCGCGCGATCGATATCGGCTACGGGAGTCTTTTCATGGCTCAGTATCTGCTTCTCGGCCTGTGCTTCGCGGTGGCGATGTTCGCCTTGTGGAAAGGCGACGCCCTGGTGGGATTGGCAGCGCTTGGCGGCTGCGTGCTGGTCTACTGGATCACCCTGGATCGGTTCAGCCTCGGTTGGCTTCACTGATCCCGGCCGGGGCAGGTCGCGGCACACCTCGCCGGCCTTGACTTGAAGAGAGGCGTTTAGAGCGGCATCGTTTCAGGCTGCTTGGACCTGAACCGAGGTTCCGCGTCTTCATCAACAAACCAGAGCAGGATCGCCTCATCTACCTGAAGCGATCATGCTCCTAGCGCCAGCGTCGTGGCGTCACCCGGCCATCACCTCGTGCCCGCGCGCCTCTTCGCCCACCAGCACGACGCGGTTTCGTCCGGTCCTTTTGGCCTCGTACAGCGCCCGGTCTGCCGCCTCGATCAGCAGGTCCGGCCGGCTCCCCCGCTCGGCCGACGCCGAGGCCACGCCGATGCTGACCGTGACGATCCCGCCCGGATGACCCAGGTGCGCGATCCCTTGATCCTCCAGCGCGCGGCGCATCGCTTCTGCCAGCAACCGTGCCGCTCCCCCCGGCGTGCCGGGCAGGATCACCGCGAACTCCTCGCCGCCATACCGCGCCACCAGGTCGCTGCGCCGGTGCACGCCCAGGTCCAGCACCGCCGCGATCGTCCGGAGGCAGACATCGCCGCCGGGATGCCCGTACTGGTCGTTGTATGCCTTGAAGTGGTCCACATCGATCATCAGCAGCGACACAGGCTCCGCGGACCGGATCGACCGGCTCCATTCCTTGCGGAGCGTCTGGTCGAAGTGCCTGCGGTTCGCGACCCCGGTCAGGGCGTCCACGAGGCTGAGTTTCGCCAGATCGGCATTGGCCCGCGCCAGCTGCTCCTCGGCCGCCTTCTGCCGGGTGATGTCGCGGATGTTGCCCACCATCTCCTTCGCGCCGCCCAGCCCGGCATCGATCAAGCGCCCCCGCATCTCGACCCAGAACGTCGATTTGTCCGGGCGCATATACCGATAGGTCACCGTCATCTGCCCCTGTCCGGCCACCATGTCCGCGAACGCCCCCGTGACGACCGGATGATCCTCCAGCGGCACGATCTCCAGCCACGACTTGCCGATCAGCGCCTCGACCGGCCACCCGCTCATGGTCTGGAACGACGGCGAGATGTATTGCCGGGTGCCGTCCAGCCCCAGGCACGTCACCGCGTCGGTCGAGTTCTCCGCCAGCATCCGGTACAGCGCCTCGGCCCGCATGCGCCGTCGCATCTGCACCACGATCCGCCAGCCCATGACCGCAACCGCCATCACCGACATCGACAGCAAGACCAGGTGAAACTTCGCATCGCGCCACCAATCCGCGAGGATCTCGCCTTTTTCCAGCGCCACCATCACGACCAGGCCGAACTTCGGCGTCCGCGCCCCGCTGCCCAGCCGGTCCGCCCCATCGATCACCGCCTTGTACTCGTAGGCGCCCCGCACCGTGCCGTTTTCCGACAGCCGCAGGACCTGGGAGTTGGACATGTCGCGCCCGATGGAGGCCTCGTCGAACGGCCGCCGGGCCAGCAGCGTGCCCCGGTCGTTCAGCAGCATGATCGCCCCCCTTTGCCCCAGATCGAACGAATCGAACGAGTGCCTCAACGACTCCATCGGCACCATGATAACGGCCACGCCGGCGAAACTCCCATCCGCGGCATCGACCCGGCGGGACACCGGGATCAGCCAATCGGCCTCCGCGTCGTCGCGCGCCGGGCTGCCCACACGCGGCCCCCGGTCCGCATGGTCGCGATGATACTGGAACCAGGGCTGGCCGCCGTGGTTGCTGCCAGGCGGAAGCCCGTCATCCGACGAGCTGAGCACCAGGCCGTCCGCCCCCACCAGCAGCACGGTCCTGAACATGGGCTGGTTCGCAATCCGGACGCGCATCAGCCGTGTCCATGCCGCGACGACGGCCGGGCTGGTGCCCTCCGCCTCGAACCGCGCCTGCACGCCGATCAGCGAGATGTCAGCCACCTCGAACACGTCTTCGACATGCTGCGCCAGCGACTGCGACAGGTTGGCCGTCTGCGTCCCCATCTCCCGCATCTGGGTATCCCGCGCGAGCAGGATCTGCCTGATGTCCAACCCGGCCAGGCTCAGGCACGCCAGCGCCAGGAACAGGATGACGCTCCGGGGTAGCGACGGCACGGAGTCAGGCGCTCGAAACCTGGCCATCAACGATCCCCCCGCCGCGACACCTGCGGAGCCCGGAGCCTGACGGGAGAAGATCAAGAATGTGTGAACAAGCGGCGCACCGCAGGCGGCATGCAACCGAACATCACGCTGGCACTCGCCGATCAGGAGTGCTAACACCCCGCTCGTCACGGGAGACCGCTGGTGGCCGCTGGTCTCCACACACAATCCCGACTGGAGCAAACCCCATGAAATTCCGTCCCCTGCACGACCGCGTGGTCGTCCGCCGCATCACCCCGCTCGAGAAGTCCGCCGGCGGCATCATCATCCCCGACACGGTCAAGGAGAAGCCGATGGAGGGTGAGATCGTCGCCGCCGGCCCCGGCGCCCGCAACGAGCAGGGCAGCATCGTCGCGCTCGACGTGAAGGCCGGCGACCGCGTGCTGTTCGGCAAGTGGTCCGGCACCGAGGTCAAGCTCGATGGCGAGGAGCTGCTGATCATGAAGGAGAGCGATCTCCTGGGCGTCATCGAAGGCGCCCCGGCGCTGGCGAAGGCCGCCTAACCAGCCAACACGATGAATGGGGTTTGGGGCCCCCGGCCCCAACGGGTCCAGGGCAGCGCCCTGGCCTGCTACCCCTTGTAAGGAAAACACAAAATGGCAGCCAAAGACGTTCGCTTCGGCGACGACGCAAGAAGCCGCATGTTGCGCGGCGTGGACATCCTCGCCGACGCCGTGAAGGTCACGCTCGGCCCCAAGGGCCGCAACGTGGTCATCGACAAAAGCTACGGCGCGCCGCGCATCACCAAGGACGGCGTCACCGTCGCCAAGGAGATCGAGCTGGCCGAGAAGTTCGAGAACATGGGCGCCCAGATGGTCCGTGAAGTCGCCAGCAAGACCAACGACATCGCCGGCGACGGCACCACCAGCGCCATCGTGCTGGCCCAGGCCATCGTCCGCGAGGGCGGCAAGGCCGTCGCCGCCGGCATGGCGCCGATGGACCTGAAGCGCGGCGTCGACAAGGCCGTCGCGGCCCTGGTCGAGGAGCTGTCCAAGCGCACCAAGAAGATCACGACCGAGGCCGAGACCGCCCAGGTCGGTACGATCAGCGCCAACGGCGAGACCGAAATCGGTCGCATGATCGCCGAAGCCATGCAGAAGGTCGGTAACGAGGGTGTGATCACCGTCGAGGAAGCCAAGGGCATGGACACCGAGCTCGAGGTCGTCGAGGGCATGCAGTTCGACCGCGGCTACCTGAGCCCCTACTTCATCACCAACGCCGAGAAGATGACCGTCGATCTGGACAACCCCTACATCCTGATCCACGAAAAGAAGCTGTCCGGCCTGCAGACTCTCCTGCCGCTGCTGGAAGCCGTCGTGCAGTCGTCCCGTCCCCTGCTCATCATCGCTGAGGACATCGAGGGCGAAGCGCTCGCCACCCTGGTGGTGAACAAGCTCCGCGGCGGCCTGAAGGTCGCGGCCGTCAAGGCGCCGGGCTTCGGCGACCGCCGCAAGGCGATGCTGGAAGACATCGCCGTCCTGACGGGCGGCCAGGTCATCAGCGAAGACCTGGGCATCAAGCTCGAGAACGTCACGCTCGAGATGATGGGCCAGACCAAGCGGGTTCTCATCGAGAAGGAGAACACGACCATCATCGAAGGCGCCGGCACGTCCGACCTCATCAAGGGCCGCGTCGAGCAGATCAAGGCCCAGATCGAAGAGACGACCAGCGACTACGACAAGGAGAAGCTGCAGGAGCGTCTGGCCAAGCTCGCCGGTGGCGTCGCCGTCATCCGCGTCGGCGGCAGCACCGAGGTGGAAGTCAAGGAGCGTAAGGACCGCGTCGACGACGCCCTGCACGCGACCCGTGCGGCCGTAGAAGAGGGCATCGTGCCCGGCGGCGGCGTGGCGCTCGCCCGCGCCAGCCTGATCCTCGCCCATGTCCAGTTCGACAACGAGGACCAGAAGTTCGGCATCGAGATCGTCCGCAAGGCGGTGCAGTCGCCGCTGCGCCAGATCGCCGAGAACGCTGGTGAAGACGGCGCCGTCGTCGGCGGCAAGGTCCTGGAGAACGCCGAATACAGCTTCGGCTTCGACGCCCAGACCGGCGTCTACAAGGACATGATCGCCGCCGGCATCATCGACCCCACCAAGGTCGTCCGCGTCGCGCTGCAGAACGCAGCCTCCGTCGCCGGCCTGCTGATCACCACCGAAGCCATGGTGGCCGAGCGCCCCGAGAAGCGCGCAGCCTCGATGCCCCAGGGCGGCGGCGGCATGGGCGGCATGGGCGACATGGACTACTAAACCGCAACGCTGCGCCCCCTCCCTTCGGGGAGGGGGTTGGCGTGAGGAGAAGGGCCGCGCGGACCGGGTTTGGTCTGTCGCGGCCTTTTCTTGTTTTGTGGCTTATACCAGGGATATCAAGCATTGACCGGTCCGCATCGTCACTGCGAGCTCTTGCGAAGCAGTCCAGGGCGGACAGACCTGATCTATCGGTCCTGGATCGCTTCGCAAGGGCTCGCGATGACGAGTCATTACTTAATGTCGTTGGTATGATACCAAGTGCCCAAAGTCTTGACCGCTGACGCCGGCGTTTAGGCTGGAACGTTCTTTGGTCCACATTCGCGGTGTAGGGTGGAATACGAAGCCGTATTCCACCCTACGGTTCTGGCGGGTCGGGACTTCTGGCTCTTTGAGCACATCCAGACACGCCGCCTGGCTCACCGACGACAATCCAACCTTTCTTCTCTGCGTCCTCTGCGCCTCTGCGGTCATTCTTCTGTCTTTCGGCACCCCCTAATACCAGGCGCCCAAAGTCTTGACCGCTGGGGCCCCGTCATCGCGAGCCGCCCTTGCGGCGTGGCGATCCCGGGGGCCGAGAGTGGTGCACATGGTCCTGGAGCGCTTCGCCAAGCCGCTTGCGATGACAGCCACGGAAACAGTCCCGAGTCCTGGTATCAGCGTCGTCGCGTCAAACCAGAGTAAAACAGGGCAACGGCGGCCCCGCCGCCTCGCCGGCCTGCGTCGGCTTCCATACCAGCCGCACCGCCTGGCCGATCCGCAGCCTGTCCACGTCGCAATCCACCAGGCTGGTCAGCATCGTCGGCCCTTCGGCCAGCGTCACGTAGGCGATCGTGGTCACGGGCTTGGCCCGGCGCATCACGCTGTAGCTGTAGATCGTGCCCGTGCCCGACGCCGCCTCCCACGTCACCGGGCCGAAGCAGAACGGGCACTGCGCGCGGGGATACCAGTGCGTCCGGCCGCAGGCGGTGCAGCGCGGCACCAGGAACCGCCCCTCGGCCGCCGCCGCATAGAACGGCGCCGCTTCGGGGTTCATCGGCGGGGCCGGGAAATTTGTCTCGGTCATGCGGCTACTCCCGGTCCAGGATCAACGTGGCGGAGCCATGCCGGCTGCCCAGCAGCCCGCCCGTGCCATGCGCCAGCGCCAGCGTGCAGCCCGGCACCTGCACCGCCGGATGCGCCTCGCCGCGCAACTGCCGCACGGCCTCGATCACCTTCGTGATGCCGCCGCGGTTCGCCGGGTGGTTGTTGCACAGGCCGCCGCCGTCGGTGTTGAACGGCAGCTTGCCGACGCCCGAGATCAGGTTGCCGTCGGCTACGAACCGCCCGCCCTCGCCCTTCTTGCAGAAGCCGAGGTCCTCGAGCTGGATCAGCACCGTGATCGTGAAGCTGTCGTAGATGGAGGCATACTGGATGTCCGCCGGCGTCACCCCCGCCTCCGCAAACGCCGCCGGCCCAGTCCACACCGCGCCCGAATAGGTCAGGTCGATATCCCCGCCCATCTGGCCCTTCGCCGTCTCCGCGCCGCCCAGCACCCGCACACGCGGCCGGTTCAATGTGCGGGCGATCTCGGGCCGGGTCACGATCAACGCGCCGCCGCCGTCGCTGACCACGCAGCAATCCAGCCGGTGCAGCGGATCGGCGACGACGGGCGATCCCAGCACGTCGGCCACCGTCACGACGTCCCGCAGCATCGCATGCGGGTTGTGCTGCGCGTGATGGCTGGCGGCGACCTTGATCCAGGCGAGCTGTTCGGACGTCGTGCCGTATTCATGCATGTGGCGCATCGCGCACATCGCGTACATGTTCGTCGTCACGGGGCCGAACGGCGCCTCCCACGCGGCATCCGGCACGTCTGCGTTGACCGGACGCGGCGCGGTACCGCTGTGCCCGGCGCTGCGCGGCCGCCCCGCCAGCGTGATCAACGCCACATTGCACTTGCCCGCCGCGATCGCTTCGGCCGCATGCGCCACATGGGCCAGGTAGGAGCACCCCCCGAGGTCGGTCGAATCCAGGTGCCTCAGCCGCAGGTTCATGTAGTCCGCCATCGCCAGCGGCCCCAGGCCCGGCGCGTCGCCCGCGCAGAAATACCCGTCGACGTCATCCTTCCGCAGCCCGGCATCGGCCAGCGCCCCGATCGCCGATTCCGCATGCAGCTGCGCCACCGACTTGTCCGGCGCCTTCCGCGTGGGGTGCTCGTAAGCCCCCATGATGAAGGCCTGGTGCTTGATGGTCATTCTGGATCGCCTCGGGCCCGGGTGGCCGCAACCTTCTGCAAACCCGCGGGCCCCGTCAATGGACCGGCACTTTATGCCAGGGCTCTATGCGCATGACCCATTGCCGTCATCGGTCCGGGCGACCTGGAACGATACCGGTTCGGCTTACACAGGGTCCCACCCGAACACGTCCTGGCTGCGGTCCAGCGGCAGCAGGCTTGGTCGAAGGGCCGGCAGCGCGTGCTCGGCAACCAGCGCCGGGGTCCAGCCCTCGCTTCGGTGCACGGAGCGGAGCGGGCGGCTTTGCGACATCACGAAAATCTCGTTGTGCCGGGTCGCGAAGATCTGGCCGGTGACGTCCTTTGCCGCGTCGCTGGCCAGGAACACCGCCAGCGGCGCGTTCTTGTCCGGCGTCATCTGCTCCAGCTTGGCCACCCGCGCCTTCTGTTCGGGCGTTTCGGCCGGGATGCTGCTGGTCATGCGCGACCACGCGAAGGGCGCGATGCAGTTGCTGCGCACGCCGAAGCGCTGCATGTCCAGCGCGATCGACTTCGACAGCGCCGTGATCCCCAGCTTCGCGGCCGAGTAGTTCGCCTGGCCGTAATTGCCCACCAGCCCGGATGTGCTGGTCATGTGCACGAACGCGCCGCCGCCCTGGGCGCGAAACGGCTCGGCGGCGGCGCGGCTGACGAAGAACGTGCCATTGAGGTGCACGTTGACGACGCTCAGCCAGTCATCGGGCGAAATCTTGTGGAAGATCGCGTCGCGCAGGATGCCGGCGTTGTTCACCACGGCATCGATGCGCCCGAAGCTGTCCAGCGCGCATTGCACGATCTGCCGCGCGCTGTCCCATGCCGCCACGCTGTCGGTGTTCGCCACCGCCCTGCCGCCGCGCTGCTCGATGATCTGCACCGTCTGCTGGCCTGGCGTCGCCGAGGCGCCCTCGCCGGCCAGGCTGGCGCCGATGTCGTTGACGACCACCGCCGCCCCGGCCAGCGCCATGGCGACAGCAATCTCCCGCCCGATGCCGCCACCGGCG
Source organism: Rhodospirillales bacterium (assembly GCA_043740535.1). Taxonomy (GTDB): domain Bacteria; phylum Pseudomonadota; class Alphaproteobacteria; order Acetobacterales; family Acetobacteraceae; genus JBBROS01. The sequence continues at coordinate 12,719 of JAYUCA010000433.1, forward strand.
CCGGTGACGACCACGACCT
>JAYUCA010000434.1:0-5171 GCA_043740535.1 Rhodospirillales bacterium
CGACCCGGCACGTCCAGGTTACCGAGATGGTGCTCGAAAAAGCCAAGCGCCTGGTGGAGCACAAGCGCGACGTCGTCATCCTGCTCGACAGCATCACCAGGCTTGCGCGCGCCTACAACACCGTCGTCCCCAGCTCCGGCAAGGTGCTGACCGGCGGCGTCGATGCGAACGCCCTGCAACGCCCGAAGCGCTTCTTCGGCGCCGCCCGCAACGTCGAGGAAGGCGGCAGCCTGACCATCATCGCCACCGCCCTGATCGACACTGGCAGCCGCATGGACGAGGTGATCTTCGAGGAGTTCAAAGGCACCGGCAACAGCGAGATCGTGCTGGACCGCAAGCTCAGCGACAAACGCACGTTCCCCGCCATCGACATCACCAAGTCCGGCACCCGCAAGGAAGAACTGCTGGTCGATCGCGCCACCCTGTCCAAGATGTGGGTGCTCCGTCGCATCCTGGGCCCGATGGGCATGACCGACGCGATGGACTTCCTGCTGGATAAGCTGAAATACAGCAAGACCAACCAGGATTTCTTCGACGCGATGAACACCTGACGGCCCCGCGCCAGCCGTAACGATAACCGCCTTCCCCGGGATGATAATCGTCATTCCCGGGATGGATGGAAACCGTCATCCCCCGGCCTGCTTGACCCGGGGATCCCTCGGTCGCCAGCGCATTGTCAAACGTCACGCGCCATCGACACGCCCTACCTAACGGGGGACTGTCATATCAAACTCCGCTGAAGATGGGTGTGGATGTTGGCGAACCCGGGGAAGATGACGCGGCCCGTGGCATCGACGGTTTCGGCGCCAGGGTACCGGGCCGCCAGGACATCGGTCGGGCCGATGGCGGCGATGCGGTTGCCCTCGATGGCGATCGCGGCTTCGTGGAAGATCGTGTTGCGATCGTCGCCCGTGATGACGGTGGCGTTCTGGATGAGAAGGGTCATTAGAGCGGTATCGTTTCAGGTTGCTTGGACCTGAAACGAGGTTCCGCGTTCTTAATCAACAAACTAGGGCATGATCGCTTCATCTACCTCAAACGATTATGCTCTAGGTGGCACGGGGCCGGGCATGGCCGCATCAGGGTAGGGATCTCCGCCTGGGCGCCCGACATGTGCTCCCCGGAACTGCTTCCGGGCTGTTCATGGAACGCGTCCGCTGGACGGACTTCGACGACATCGTCCGCCTGCTCCGGGTCCGCATCGCAACCCTGGAACAGCGCATCGCCGACCTGGCTGCCAGCGTGGCGCACATGACCGACAAGGAGCTCGGCCTGGCGCTGGACACGCTGCCGAAAGAGGAGCGGGCCTATCTGTTCATCCACCGCAAATTCGGCGCCGTCGTCGGCAAGGCGCGTGACGCGCTGATGCGCGCCATCCGCCCCACTGGCAACGACCTATCCTGCTACACCCCGTCATACGCGATGGGCCGGATGATGGAAGACGCGGCCTCGTAAGCGTCATCCGCCTCATCGGCCAGGCCCGTCTAACCCGACTCGCCGCCCACGAGCCGGACCCGCAACCGCCTGATGCGGCGTGCATCGGCGTCCAGGATCCGGAACTCCAGCCCCGCCTCGTGGCTCACCAGCTCCCCCCGCGAGGGCACCCTGCCCGCCAGCGTGAACACCAGCCCGCCCACCGTGTCGATATCCGCATCCCGCTCGTCATCCGTTAGCACGGCGCCCATCCGGGCCTCGAACGCCTCTATCGACAGCCGGGCATCCAGGTCCAGCGAACCGTCCGGCCGCTCCGTGATCATCGGGCCCGGGATCTCGTCGTGCTCGTCGGCGATGTCGCCCACGATCTCCTCGACCAGGTCCTCGATCGTCAACAGGCCGTCGATGCCGCCGTACTCGTCCACCACCAGCGCCAGATGCATCCGCGCCTGGCGCATCTGCAGCAGCAGGTCCAGCACCGGAAGCTGCGGCGCGACCATCAGCGGCTTCCGCACGATCGCCTCCAGCTCGAACGCCTCCGCCTTGCCCACATAGGCATAGACGTCCTTGATATGGACCATCCCCACGATGTCATCGAGCTGTTCGCGATACACGGGCAGGCGCGAATGCCCTTCCCGCCGGATCTGCTCCAGCGCCTGTTCCAGCGTCACGTCGACCGGCATCGCGATGATGTCCGCCCGCGGGATCATCACGTCGTCCGCCGTCGTGCCCCGCAGCCGCAGCACGTTCGCGATCAGCGCCCGCTCCTGCCGGTCCAGCTCCGGCATGACGCCCTCGACCGGCGTCGCATCCGCGGATTGCTGCACCAACTCGGCGATGCTTTCCCGCACCCCATGGTCTTGCCGCCCGAGCAGCCGCAGCCGCACCCGATCGACGAACCGGCGCCGCGCCACGGCGCCGCTCATGGCGATGCGCCCGCCCGCCACGGGTTGGGAATGCCAAGCCGCCGCAGCAACCAGGTTTCCCGCATCTCCATCCGCCGGGCGTCTCCGGCGCCGCCATGGTCATGCCCGCGCAGGTGCAGCGCCCCGTGCACCACCAGGTGCGCCAGATGCTGCGCCGCCGTCTTGCCCGCCGCCCGGGCCTCGCGCCGCACCACGCCCGAGGCCACCGCGATGTCGCCGCTGTCGAACGTCAGTACGTTCGTCGCCTTGTTCTTCCCGCGATACTGCCAGTTCAGCCGTCGCACCTCGGCGTCGGACGCCAGCAGGACGGACCCGGCGCCGCCTCCCAGCGCGGCAGCGCGGCGCACGAGCTGCTCGGCCCGCGGCACCATCCGGCGCCACGTGCGGTCTGCGACGATCACGTCCGGGATCCCCGCCGTGGCGGGGCCGGGTCTACTGTCCGGGTCCATTAGAAACGGGGTCCGCTACTGTCGGTTTGCATATCGATCCTGGGGCCGGTTCAGCACCCCGTCCTGCGCGCCCGCCGCATCCCGCTGCGCCTGCGCCCGCTGGTCATACGCGTTCACGATCGCCGCCACCAGCGGATGCCGCACCACGTCCCGCACGCCGAACCGGTTCACGCCGATCCCCGGCAACCCCTCCAGCGTCTCCAGCGCGTCCCGCAGCCCGCTGCGCTGGCCCGCCGGCAGGTCGATCTGCGTCAGGTCGCCGGTAATCACCATCCGCGTCCCTTCGCCCATCCGCGTCAGGAACATCTTCATCTGCACCGGCGTCGTGTTCTGCGCCTCGTCCAGGATGACGAAGGCATGCGCCAGCGTCCGTCCGCGCATGAATGCCAGCGGCGCCACCTCGATCTCGCCGGTGCCCATGCGCCTGATGACCTGGTCGCCCGGCATCATGTCGCCCAGCGCGTCGTACAGCGGCCGCAGGTATGGGTCGATCTTCTCCTTCAGATCGCCCGGCAGGAAGCCCAGCCGCTCCCCGGCCTCCACCGCCGGCCGTGACAGGATGATCTTGTCCACCCGCCCGGCCTGCAGCATCGCCACCGCCTGCGCCACCGCGAGATAGGTCTTGCCCGTTCCCGCCGGGCCGATCCCGAACACCATCTCGTGCCGGCCCAGCATGTCCATGTAGGTCGTCTGCCCCGGCGATCGCGGACCCACCGCGCCACGCCGCGTCTGGATCGCCGGCAGGTCGCTCAGCGGCAGCCGCGGGTTGCTGTCGCCGAACGCCTCCGGGTGCGCCTGCGCGTCCGCCATCCGCACCGCCGCCTCCACGTCGCCGCGCGTCAGACCCTTGCCCTGCTCCAGCCGCTTGTACAACCCGTTCAGCGCCGCGGCCGCCACTTCGGCCCGCGCCGGGTCGCCGCTGATCGCGACACGGTTGCCCCGCGCCGACAATCGCACCCCCAGCCCTTTTTCCAACCGCACCAGGTTTCGATCGTGATCGCCCAACAACAACGCGAACAGATGGTTGTCCGAGAACTGCAACGTCACGGCCTTGCCGTGTGCTGCCGGAGGAGAGGGGGAGGCGGTGGCGGCGGAGATGATGTTCAAGCGGCGCTTTGCTCCATGTCCTGTGGTTCAAGGAAAGCAGGCGAAACCAGGCTTCCACTCAAGGAATTGGGGTGTCCGACGTCGATCCGCACCGGGCGCACGTGTCCGATTGCAGAAATATCACCGGTCACATGCACCGGTTGCAGATAGGGCGACCGGCCAGAAAGCTGCCCGGGCCTCCGCCCCGGTCCCGTGAACAGCACCGGCAGGACCGCACCCTCGACGCCGCGGTTGAACGCTGCCTGCTGATCCCGCAGCAGCGCCTGGAGCGCTTGCAGCCGCGAGTTCTTCTCGATCTCGGCCACCTGCATCGGGGCGCCAGCCGCCGGCGTGCCCGGCCGCGCCGAATACGTGAAGCTGAACGCCTGCGCGAACCCGACCCGGCGGATCAAGGCCATCGTCGCCTCGAAATCCGCCGCCGTCTCGCCGGGATGCCCCACGATGAAGTCCGAACTCAGCGCGATGTCCGGCCGCGCCGCCCGCAGCCGATCGACGATCCGCAGGTAATCATCGGCGGTATGCCGGCGGTTCATCGCCGCAAGCATCCGGTCGGACCCCGACTGCACCGGCAGGTGCAGGAACGGCATCAGCGACGGCACGTCGCGGTGCGCGTCGATCAACTCGTCGTCCATGTCCCGCGGATGGCTGGTGGTGTAGCGGATGCGCAGCAGCCCCGGAATATCGGCAAGCTGCCGCACCAGCCGCCCCAGGCCCCAGTCGCGTCCATCGAGCCCGGCCCCATGCCACGCGTTGACGTTCTGCCCCAGCAGCGTCAGCTCCCGCGCGCCCGCCGCCACCAGACGCCGCGCCTCCGTCAGGATCCCAGCCGCCGCCCGGCTGGTCTCCACGCCCCGCGTATAGGGCACGACGCAGAAGGCGCAGAACTTGTCGCAACCCTCCTGCACGGTGACAAAAGCGCTGACGCCGCGCGCGCGCACGGCTTGCGGGCTCGGGGCGGGCAGCGCGTCGAATTTGTCGTCAACGGCGAAATCGGTATCGACCACCGCCCGGCCGGCGCGCAGGAGGGCCGGCAGACGGTGATAATTCTGCGGCCCGACCACGACATCGACCGCGCTCTGGCGGCGCAGGATCTCTTTGCCCTCGGCCTGCGCGACGCAGCCGGCGACGACGAGTTGCGTAGAGCGGCCAAGCGCGGCCCGGTTCTGCTTGATCTCGCGCGCCTTGCCGAGTTCGGTATAGAGTTTTTCCGACGCCCGCTCGCGAATATGGCAAGTATTGAACACAACGAGATCGG
>JAYUCA010000435.1:0-1851 GCA_043740535.1 Rhodospirillales bacterium
ACCAGGCTCCGGGGCCATGACTCTGTCCCATCTCTGTCATCGCGGGCTGCTCGGCGGAGCGATCCAAAAGCCGCATGCACCGCTCTCGGCCCCTGGATCGCCACGCCGCAAGGGCGGCTCGTCGATGACGGCTTATGGTCCGAGACGCTTGATATTACGCCGCGAATTCCGCGATGGCGCGAAGGTCGGCGACGAAGGCGGTCCATTCGCGGGCCTTCGCCTCTTCGTCCGGCAGGCGAAGGAGGTAGGACGGGTGGACGGTGACGAAGCCCTGCCGGTTGCCCTCCAGCGGAAAGACCCGGCCGCGTTCGCGTGTGATCGTCACCGTGCGGCCCAGCACCGCGCGGGCGGCCGTGGCGCCCATCATGACGGTCAGCGCCGGACGGACCTCGTTGCGTTCCAGCTCCAGCCAGAAGCGGCAGGCCTCGATCTCGGACGTGCCCGGCTTCTCGTGGATGCGGCGCTTGCCGCGCGGGATGAATTTGAAGTGCTTGACGGCGTTGGTGACGTAGACGAGTTGCCGATCGAGGCCGGCCTCGGCCATCGCACGGTCCAGAAGCTGTCCGGCCGGGCCGACGAACGGGCGGCCGGCGAGGTCTTCCTGGTCGCCGGGCTGCTCGCCGATCAGCATGACGCGGGCGCCGGCCGCGCCTTCGCCGAACACCGGCTGGGTCGCTGGCTCCCACAGGGGGCAGCGGCGGCAGGCGTGGATATCCTGTGCGGCCTGCAGCAGCGGGGTGGCGGCCGGGCTGGCCTGGGGCGGCGTGCGCGGGGCGAGGTTGGCGGGCATCGGCCGCTCCGGCGAGAAGGTCGGTTGTTCCACCATGACCGCGGTCCGGGCGGTGGCGGCGCGGATGAGCTCGGGGATCGCGGCGGCCTCGGGCAGGTTGCGCCAGTACTTGCGGGGCATCTCGGACTGCATGGCGCCGATCTTGAGGCGGGCCGGGTTGAAGATGCTGCTGAAATAGGTGCGCCAGTAGGCTTCGAGCCGGTCGTCGTCGGGGATGTCGGCGCGGCTCGCACCGGGTCCGAATTCCAAGGCCGTGCCGTTCCAGTGGGCGCTGCGGTAGGGGGTCAGGATGGACCACGTCATCGTGGCGAAGCGGCGGACGAAGAACGCCGCGTTGGCCTCCAGGATGTAGTGGTCGGGTTCGAACCAGGCGACGTAGCGCGTCATGTCGGGTTCCGGCACCTCGCGGAAGCGCACGAAGGCCCGCATCTTATGGGTGTCGCGGCGGACCGACTGGGCAAGGCGGCCGACGCGGTGGACCTCGGGGTCGGTGGTCATTTCCAGCAGGTGCTTTTCGCCCGCATGGGCGCGCCAGATCAGGCGATAGAGCAACGCGAACCGTTCCGGGTCGTGGTGCTGGATCACGGTCTCGGCGAGGGAGACGAGGGCGCGGGGGACGTTGAAGGTGCCGGCGGGCGCCGGGGGCGATGGATCGACGCAGGTGTCGGCGAACAGGTCGACGGGTTGGCCGACGGACCAGGCGACGTCCTCGGGCGGGGTGTTCGACAAAGCCAGAGAGCGGGCGGCGTTGCGCCATCCCTGCCAGTCGACTTCGTGCGCCAGGGCGATGGGCTTCATGGTGTGTGTGAACGAGGTTTCGCTTGCGTGGTTGCGGTCGATCTCAGGACGATGGGTCGACGTGCCAAGCCAACGACGAATAAGCGTGCCGAGGCAACGACGAATGGGCGTGCCGACCTCACGACGTCATCCCCGGGCCTTTCTTGACCCGGGGCCCCCGTGGCCGTGATAGCCGGTGCTTCCGTTGCGACGGGATCCCCGGGTCAAGCAGGCCCGGGGATGACGTGATTTCAGGCAGGCCCGGTTGCAAAGAGGTCGGGCTG
>JAYUCA010000436.1:0-1878 GCA_043740535.1 Rhodospirillales bacterium
TTCGGGTGGCAGGGCGAAACCTGGATGAACGGTCTCAACCTGGCGCTCGGCGGCAGCTACGACAATTTCGACCCGGCCATCGCCTTCTGCCGCAAGATCATCCGCGACAATGATGGGCAGGTGATGGAGTCCAACGACCAGGGGATGACCCTGTTCCAAAGCGGCGAGATCGTCGCGGCGCCGTTCTGGACCGGCCGCACCTACGAACTGCAGGACAAGGGGGTTCCGGTGGCTTTCGTCTATGCCAAGGGCTGGACGACGCACGGCGTCGCGATGGGGCTGATCAAGGGTGGACCGAACCCGGAGCTGGCGCAGAAATACGTGCAGATCTCGCTGGACCCCGAGGTGCAGATCGCGCTGGCGCGGCGCTTCTCGTACCTGCCGACCAACCGGCGGGCGATCGAGGCGCTGAAGGACCAGCCGCGGCTGCAAATCCCGGAGGCGGACCTGGCCACGGCCGCTCCGCTCGATTTCAGCCGCATGGTGGTCAATGCGGACCGCAACCTCGAGCGGTTCAACCGTGAGGTCACCGGCTGAGGCGGTGTCCACCATCGAGCTGGAGGGGTTGGAAAAAAGTTTCGGCGCGGTGCGGGTGGTCGGTCCGCTTTCGCTGACCGTGCAGGAGGGTGAGTTCCTCTCGCTGCTGGGCCCCAGCGGCTGCGGCAAGACCACGACCCTGCGCATGATTGCGGGATTCGAGGCGGCGACGGCGGGCGAAATCCGCATCGCAGGGCAGCCTGTCGGGCATCTGCCGGTCGAACGCCGGGGCGTGGGCATGGTGTTCCAGAGCTACGCGCTGTTCCCGCATCTTTCGGTGGCGGACAATGTGGGGTTCGGGCTGCGGCTGCGCCGCCGGCCGGCGGCGGAGCGGGATCGCCGCGTGGCGGAGTTGCTGGAGCTGGTGGGGCTTGCGGGATTCGGACCCCGCCGTCCGCGGGAGTTGTCGGGCGGGCAGCAGCAGCGGGTTTCGCTGGCGCGGGCGCTGGCGATCGAGCCGCAGGTGCTGCTGCTGGATGAGCCGCTGTCCAGCCTCGACCTGAAGCTACGGGAGCAGATGCGGGACGAGATCCGGCGCTTGCAGCGCAGCCTGGGCATCACCGCCATCGCGGTCACGCATGACCAGTCCGAGGCAATGGCGATGTCGGACCGGATCGCCGTGATGCATGGCGGCGTCATCGCGCAGGTCGGCACGCCGCATGAGATTTATGACCGGCCGGCCGATCTTTTCGTCGCTGGCTTCATCGGCCAGTGCACGGCGCTGCCGGGGCGGATCGTGGGACCGGGGCGGTTCGAGACGGATGGCGGTGCCGGGTTCGACGTGCCGGAGGGGGCGCCGGGACGGGCCACGCTGGTGATCCGCCCGGAGGCGGTGCGCGTGGGCGAAGCCGGGGGGGCATTCCATGCGGTCGTCGAGCACGTGGTTTATCTCGGCGAGAAGGTCTCCCTCACGCTGCGCCTGCCGTCCGGCGAGATGTTGCTGGCCACGGTCGGCGCGCGCGGGGCTCCGGCGCTCGGGGCCAGCATCCCGATCGATGTAAGCGGTGCGGACTGCGCGGTGGTGCCGGACGTGCCGCATGGCTGACCCGGCTGCGGTGCGGCGGGCCTGGTTGCGGGCGGGCACGCTGTCGCCGGCGCTGCTGATCGTGGGCATGGTGATGCTGGCGCCGCTGTGCCTGATGGCGGCCTACAGCGTGCTTCGGTATGTGCCAGGGCAGGTCACCGACGGCGCCTTCTCGCTGGAGAGCTACGCCAGGCTGTTCGGCTCGCTGTTCTATCTCTCGGTTGTTGGACAGACGCTGCAACTCGCTGTCATCGTGACGCTCGCGACGCTGCTGCTCGGCTACCCCGTGGCCTATTGGCTGGCGCGCACCCGGTCCC
>JAYUCA010000437.1:0-1646 GCA_043740535.1 Rhodospirillales bacterium
GGCAAGGACATCAGCGGCGCCCCGGTGGTCGCCGATCTGGCGCGGATGCCGCATCTGCTGATCGCCGGCACCACCGGTTCCGGCAAGTCGGTCGGCATCAACGCGATGATCCTGAGCATCCTGTTCCGGATGAGCCCGGACCAGTGCCGGCTGATCATGATCGACCCGAAGATGCTGGAGCTGAGCGTCTACGAAGGCATCCCGCATCTGCTGGCGCCGGTGGTGACGGAGCCGGCGAAGGCCGTGACGGCGCTGAAATGGGCGACGCGGGAGATGGAGCGGCGCTACCGCGCGATGAGCCAACTGGGCGTCCGCAACGTCGGCGGCTACAACGACCGCGTGACGGAGGCGCTGGCGCGCGGCGAGGTCGTCACGCGCCGGGTGCAGACCGGCTTCGACAGCGAGACCGGCAAACCGAACTTCGAGGAGCAGCCGCTGGCGTTGAAGCCGCTGCCCTTCATCGTGGTCGTCATCGATGAGATGGCCGACCTGATGATGGTGGCCGGCAAGGAGGTGGAGGCGGCCGTGCAGCGGCTGGCGCAGATGGCCCGCGCGGCGGGCATCCACGTGATCATGGCGACGCAGCGGCCCTCGGTCGACGTGATCACCGGCACGATCAAGGCGAACTTCCCGACCAGGATCAGCTTCCAGGTGATCAGCAAGTTCGACAGCCGCACGATCCTGGGCGAACAGGGCGCCGAGCAGCTTCTCGGCATGGGCGACCTGCTGCACATGGTCGGCGGCGGCCGCATCGCCCGCGTGCACGGCCCCTTCGTCACCGACCGCGAGGTGGAGGACGTCGTCGCCTTCCTGCGCGCCCAGGCGGAACCGACCTACGACGACGAGGTGACCGAAGGCGCCGATGACGAGCAGGACGGCGCGCAGCCCGGCCTCAGCGGCATCGCCGGGGCCAGCGACGGCGAGAAGGGCCTGTTCGACCAGGCCGTCGACCTGGTGACGCGGGAGGGCAAGGCGAGCACCAGCTTCATCCAGCGGCATCTGTCGATCGGCTACAACCGCGCGGCGAAGCTGATCGAGCAGATGGAGAAGGAAGGCGTCGTGAGCGGCGCCAACCATGTGGGCAAGCGTGAAGTGCTCGCCAGGATGGCCCGCGACGACGATTGATGGCAGGACATCTCCACCCTGCGGCGTGTCCCGCGGCGCGACGGCGCACCCGGCGGCCGCCGCAACGCCGCTACCTTCAGGACGCGTAAACCGCTATAAGCCTTCCCGTGGGCGAGGCGCGCCTTGCTGTGTGTTTGCCGGGGCTGGGGCCGATGATACGACGCCTTTTCTATCTGGTGCTGATCGTGACCGCGCTGGCGATCGCGGTCGTTGTCGGCCGGCGCCTGATCATCGGCCAGACCCCGGTGGTGCGCGCCACCACGATGATGCAGAACCGCAATCCGGCCGGCGCGCAGATCGTGCTGCGGAACCTCATCAAGGTGGAGCCGCGCAACGTCGAGGCGCATGTGATGCTGGCGCAGACGCAGCTGCTGATGTCGGACTGGGTGTCCGCCGAGAAGGAGCTGAAGATCGCCCGGGCGCTCCGATACGACCGGTCGATCCTGCTCCCCATGCTGGCCCGCTCCTATCTCGCGCAGGAGCGGTATGCGGACGTGCTGTCGGAGGTGCCGGCGACGGCG
>JAYUCA010000438.1:0-7045 GCA_043740535.1 Rhodospirillales bacterium
GCTTCAACATTCACTCCGAGGTGGCGCGCGTTGCGCTCCCCGAGGGCGAGCAGGTCGTAGCGGCGGCCGAAAACGATCGCAGCTGCCGTGCCGAGGGCCGTGACCACCGCGACGATGGCCGCCACTCTACGCACCGAGCCAACCAAAGAGGCGGATGACGCTGCGCTCTTCCGCCCTACCAAAATGCCGCTGCCGGGAATCAAGTCAAAGACCCACTCCGTAGGGTGCACCGCGGCTTCGCATTGCACCATCGCAGATAAACAAACGGCTCGTTTGTTCACGCGCCAGCGCGCGCCGCCTTCACCACCCCCGTCCCCTCCCGCAACTGGGTGATAGTTGCGCGTGACGTGATCTGGTCCGGGTTCATCCGCAGCTCGATCAGCGACGGCTTGCCGCTCGCCGCCGCGCGCTGGAAGGCCGGGCGGAACTCCGCGGTCGCGGTCACCACCTCGCCATGGCCGCCGAAGGCCTGCATGAACTTCGCGAAGTCCGGGTTGGTCAGCCCGGTGCCGGAGACGCGGCCGGGATAGGTCCGCTCCTGATACATGCGGATCGTGCCGTACATGCCGTTGTTGAACACCAGGATGATGGGCGCCACGCCCTCGTGGAACGCGGTCGCAATCTCCTGTCCGGTCATCAGCATGCCGCCGTCGCCGACGAACACCACGACCTGGCGGCCCGGATAGGCGATGGCCGCGCCGATGCCGGCCGGCACGCCATAGCCCATGGCGCCGTTGGTTGGGCCGATCATGCGCTGGTCCTCGGCGAAGTCGATGAACCGGGCCGGCCAGGTCGCGAAGTTGCCGGCGTCCGAGGTGAACACCGCGTCCGGCGCCGCGACCTCTGCCAGGTCATGCATGACCGCCGCCAGGTTCAGCGCTCCCTCATACGCCGGCGCCACCCGCCCCGCGGTGCGCAGCGCCCGCAGCCCGGCGGTCCAGCCCGCCCACGCGCCGGGGCGCCCCGGCAGCGCGGCCGCAGCCACGGCGAAGGCATTCAGGTCCGCCACGATGCCCAGCCGAGGGCGGAACACCCGGCCGATCTCGCTGGCGTCCGGGTGGACCTGGATGATCGGCGTCTTCCCGGCGTGGTCGAACAGCGTGTAGCCCTGGCTGGTCGCCTCGCCCAGGCGGGACCCGATGGCCAGGACCAGGTCCGCCTCCTTGGCGCGCAGGACCAGCGCCGGGTCGGACCCCACGCCGAGGTCGCCCACGAAGTTCGAAAGCCGCCCGTCGTACAGCGCCTGGCGGCGGAAGCCCACGGCCACGGGCAGTTGCTGGCCGGTCAGGAAGCTGCGGATGGCCGCCCTGCCCTGCGGCGTCCAGCACGTGCCGCCCAGGATCGCCAGCGGCTGCTTCGCCCCGGCCAGCATCTCCATCATCCGCGCGAGGCCCGCCGGGTCCGGCTGCGGCGGATAGACCGGCACACGCGGCAGGTCGGGCACGTCGACGAGGTGCTTCTGCATTTCCTCGGACAGGGCGATCACCACGGGACCGGGCCGGCCGGTGGTCGCGACGTCGACGGCGTGGGCGACCAGTTCCGGGATGCGGCGCGCGTCGTCGATCTGGGTGACCCACTTGGCCAGCGGGCCGAACATGCGGCGGTAATCGACCTCCTGGAAGCTGTCCCGGTCCGTCTCTTCGAATGGAATCTGCCCTACGAACAGCAGCATGGGCGTGCTGTCCTGCATCGCCACGTGAACGCCGATGGCGCCGTGGCAGGCGCCGGGCCCGCGCGTGACCATCGCCGCCGCGGGCCGCCCGGTCAGCTTGCCGTACGCTTCGGCCATGTTGACTGCCCCGGCCTCGAAACGGCACGTCACCAGGCGCAGCCGGTCCCGCACCTCATACAGGCCGTCCAGCACTTCCAGATAGCTTTCGCCCGGCACCGCGAACACGTGGTCGATCCCCTGGGCCAGCAGCGCATCGGCGAGCACGCGCCCACCGGGCCGGGCGGTGTTGGACTGGAGCGCAACGAGCGCCATGGCATTTCCCCTTCGAAGCCTGCCGAGCTTACGGCAGCGACCGCCTGGCGCAACTCTGCCGCTTGAACTCGGCCGCGCTTGACTCTGCCGACGTGCGGGGAGAGCGTCCGCCCCATGCGCGCCATCTTCGTTCACATCAAATGCTCCATGGGCCAGGCCTACCAGGTGGCGCAGCGTGCGGTGGACACGATCGAGGAGCTGTCGGAGATCTATTCGACCTCCGGCCAGTACGACCTGCTGGGCAAGTTCTACCTGGATGCCGCCCAGGACACCGGGTTGTTCGTGACGGAGCGGGTGCAGACCATCCCCGGCGTCGCGGACACCTACACGCTGATCACCTTCAACGCCTTCGCGGCGGGCAAAGCCTGATCCGCCCCGGCTGGGCGGCATTGCTGGTTCCGCTGCTCGCGGCCTGCGCCCACCCGGATTTCCCGTCGTGCGAATCGGATGCCGCCCCCGGCCCGGTCGCCTGGGTCGTCGACCACGGTTGGCATACCGAGATCGGCATTCCGGCAACCCAGGCGACGGGACCGCTGGCCTATTACCGGTCCGTCTTCCCGGGCGCCGAGACGCTGATGTTCGGCTTCGGCAAGCAGGGCTTCATCACCATCAGGGTGCCGGGCGCGACGGACTTCGCCGCAGGGACGATCCCTGGCCCGGGGGCCGTGCAGGTCACGGCACTGCGCGGACCCCCAGGGGCTGCATACCCAGGCCGAACGATCCGCCTCGCTTTGCCCCCAGGCGGCGCGGAGCGCCTGGCGGCCTTCCTGTGGAAGTCGGCCGAGCCGACGCCGGCAGGCCGCCCACGGCTGGTCGCCGAGGGCCTGTTTGCGGGCAGCGCCTTCTACGCGTCGGCCCGTGACTACACCTTGCTGTACACTTGCAACACCTGGACGGCAGACGGCTTGCAACAGGCCGGGTTCCCCATCGGGCGCGACGTCGTGTTCGCCATTGGCACGATGCAGGAGGTCGCGCGGATCACCGGCGCATGCAGTAGCCGCCTGTAGGGTGGATCCTACAACCCACCACCTCCGCAGTTCATTCCGGCAGTGGCGGGTTGTAGGACCCGCCCCACGAAGCAGCGCGCAATCAATCCCTTGCCTTGAGCGGCAAGTGCCGGAAAAAGACTGTCCATCATTCAAATAAGGTATGGCCATCGTTCACGAGACCGTATTTATGAATTGGCATGTTCGACACGAATGAACAGACTGCGTCGGCCAGTGAGCGCGCCCCCTTGCCATGGCTGCGTCTGATTGGGTGCGCGCACGCGCCCGTCCTGTTCCAGTTCACCATGCAGGATCTGCTCGCCATTGACGACTGGCGAATCGATACGGACCGGCACGGCTACCCGCGCATCCTGGTCGAAAGGGGTTCGGACCCGACGCGTCCTGAATCCGGGGGTTTCGCGTTGGTCTATGCCCCCGCGCAGACGTGGGCCGAGTGGGGGCTGTCGCGGGCCGGCGCCCAGGTCGAGGCATGGACCTGCGCGACCGGGCGGCTGTTGGGGCGTTTCACGACGATGCGCGCCGCACTCGACGCCCTGCCGATTGCGCGGCGTGCGCCGCCGTCAACCCGGCGTCACCGCCACGCCGTCAGCCGCTCCGCCGCCGCCGCCATGTCCGCCTCCGGACCGCAATAGCTGAAGCGCATCGTCTGGTGGCCGCGGCTGCGGTCGAAATCCACGCCCGAGCTCGCCGCGATCCCGGCCTGCTCCAACATGCGGGCGCAGAAGCCGGCGCTGTCGTTCGTCCGCGCACCGACATCCGCGTAGATATAGAACGCGCCATCGGCCTCGGCCACGTCCGGGAACCCGGCGCCCGGCAAGGCGGCCAGCAGCGTATCGCGCGACCGTCGATAGCGGGCGACGTTGGCATCCAGCTCCGCCGCGCAGTCGAACGCCGCCTCGGCGGCCACCTGGCTGATGTGCGGCGCGGAGATGAACAGGTTCTGCGCAAGGCACTCCACCGGCCGCACCAGGTCCTCCGGCAGCACCATCCAGCCGACCCGCCAGCCGGTCATGGAAAAGTATTTCGAGAAGCTGTTGATCACCACGGCGCTGTCGCTGAACGCGGCGGCGGTGGCGATCGGGCGGGCGTAGTGCAGGCCGTGGTAGATCTCGTCGGAGATCAGCCGCACGCCGCGAGATGTGCACCAGCGGGCCAGCGCCTCCAGCTCCGCCGGCATCAGCATGGTGCCGGCCGGGTTGCAGGGGCTGGCGACGATCAGGCCGTCCGGCGGCGGGTCGAGGCGGTCCAGCAGCTCGGGAGTGGGCTGGTAGCGCGTCGACGGCCCGGTCTCGATGATGACCGGCTGCAGGCCGAGCGCCACCAGGATGTTGACGTAGGGCGGGTAGAACGGCGCGGCGAGGGCCACGCGGTCACCGGGGTCGAAGGCGGCGAGGAAGGCCAGCGGGAAGGCGCCGCTGGCCCCCAGCGTGACGGCGATGCGGCCCCGCGGCACATCCAGGCCATACCATCCGGCATAATGATGCGCGATGCGGGTGCGCAGCGAGCTGCGCCCCAGCGCCTCGGTGTAGCCCAGCGCGTCGCCGCCCTGCAGCGCGCGCATCGCGGCATCGACCGCGCCCTGCGGCGCGCCGGTGCCGGGCTGGCCGACCTCCATCCGGATCACGTGCGGCGCCCCCGGCGGCAACGCGGCGGCGCGCGCGTTGGCGGCCGCGATGACGTCCATCACCCGGAACGGCGGGGCCGCCGCCCCTTTTCCGGTCTTGATCATCAGTTGCCCGCAGACGCCAGGCCGTTGCCCCGCGGGTCCGCCGCCCACGCGCACGAGCCCTCGCGGTCCGGCAGATAGCGGCTGCACGCCACCGCGTTGGCCCGGCCCGGTTCCGGCGCCGCCTGCGGCATCGCGCTGTTGGACCGCAGCGCGTTGTTCATGCCGACGGCGACCGCCAGCGCAGCCCCTTCTTGACCCGAGCCTGCGACCATCGCGCGGAAGCCGCGCAGGTTGTTGTTCCACGCCAGCGCCGCCGCAAGCATCGGCAGGCCCGTCGCGGCCGGCGACGCGGCGAGCACCATGCCCGTGCCCGGCGCGATGCGTCCGGTGCCGAACAGGTTGTCCATCGTCAAGGCGCAGGTGACGGCGTTGCCGTCACGGTCCAGCACGGTGAACCCGGTGCTGGCCGGCATCGTCGGCAGCACGCCGCCGCTGGCGCCCGAGGCCAGCACCGCCTGCGGATCGCCGCCGCCGCTGCGCCAGCGCAGCAACGTGCCGATGGCGCGGTCCTGCGCGGCTGCCGTATCCGCCGGATTCTTCTGCAGGGCCTGGAACGCCGCGGCGGCGGCCAGCCCGCCATCCGCCGGCGGCGGCACGAAAGCGACGAAATCGACCCCGGCCGGCACGCTCAGCGGCGCGCCGATCCGCGGCAGCGCGCCACGCATGTCGTTCACGCTCAGCGGACCGCCCGCCAGCCGCGACGCTGCCTCCAGCCGCCGCCCCAGCGCGCCCTGATACAAATCGCCGACCCCCGCCGTCCTCAACTGGGAGATGGTGGCCCCCAGGTCCGGCTGCTGCAGGATCGCGCCCTCGGTCAGCGGCTGGCCGCCCGGCATGAACACCGCGCGCGCGTTCGGGTCCTGCGACAGCGGCCCGGCGACCACCTGGATGTCGCGCACCAGGGCGCGCGACACCGGAACGCCGAACCGGGCCATCTGCTCCGCGCCGCCCAGCAGGCTTTCGAACGGCTGCCTGCCATAGCGGGCGTGCAGCGCGAACAGGCCGCGCGCCATCATGGGGACGGCGGCCGGGCGGTCGCCGCCGGCGCTGCCGCTGGCGGGCGCCACGGGGGTGAACATCACCGCCTCGGGCCGGCCGCCGCCGGGTCCGTCGCGCTTCGGGTTGTAGGCGAGGCACGCCCCGCCGCCGCCAAGCCCGGCGCGGGACGGCAAGGTGACCGTCAGGGCGAAACCCGCCGCCACCGCCGCGTCGGCCGCGTTGCCGCCCAGCACCAGCACCTCCCGCCCCGCCAAAGCGGCACGGGGCTCGTCGGCCACCACGGCGCCGATGAAGCCGTCGAGCCGCTGCGGCTCGTTGGAGGCGATCGAGCCGCCGAAGAACGTTTCCTTCACAGAATTCACCGTGGAGCAGGCCGTGCCGGAGAGCAGCGCCGTCATGAGGACGGCAACCCTGGTCAACACCTTGCTCGACACTGAACGCTTCCTCCTGCTTTCCGAAGGCCGTGGGATAGCGGCCTTCGGGCGTCGCTTCAACCTGCGGCGGTTCCGGCGCGCCGCCGCTTCATTCGTCATGCCGGCGCCAGCGGGCGACAAAGCTCGGTTGGCATGGCTCATCGCCACCATCGTCCCTGCAAGAAGCCCTTGCAACGAAGCAGCCCAGGCCGCAGGACCGGGCGTGCCGCCCTGGATCGCCGCGCCGCAAGGGCAGCGCGCTATGACGGGCCGCCGTCAACGAGACCGGGTATGGACCGGCGCCTCACAACCACTATCCGCCCGATACACGCTACGAAGGCGACGCGGGCCGCTCTATAACGCACCACACCCGAACCGAGGTTCCCGATGCGCCTGTCTGTTCTCGACCAGTCCACCGTGGTCACCGGCCGCACCCCTGCGGACAGCATCCAGGAGACGCTGCGTCTGGCCCGGCACTGCGAGGCGCTGGGCTACGGCCGCTACTGGCTCGCCGAGCACCACAACAGCGCCAGCCAGGCCGGCACGGCGCCCGAGGTGTTGATGGCCGCCGTCGCCGCGACCACGGCGCGGATCCGGGTCGGCAGCGCCGGGGTGATGCTGCCGCATTACTCCAGCCTGAAGGTCGCCGAGCAGTTCCGCGTGCTGGAGGCGATCGCACCGGGGCGGATCGATATGGGGCTGGGGCGCGCGCCCGGCTCGGACGGGCTGACCGCCTATGCGCTGAACCCGGCCGCCGACAGCGCGTCGGACCATTTCCCCAGCCAGGTCCGGGACCTGCTGAGCTGGATCAAGGGCGAGCGCCTGGCCGAAGGGCATCCGTTCCGCGACGTGCGGGCGCAGCCGGCCGGGCCCTCGGCGCCGGAGCCCTGGATCCTCGGCAGCAGCGACTACG
>JAYUCA010000439.1:0-5270 GCA_043740535.1 Rhodospirillales bacterium
CCCGAACACCGCGTGCACGACCGCCTTGCCCCGGCTGGGCCGGATGACGTGCAGCACCGCCAGATGGGCCACGAACACCCATTCCCACCACGTCTTGCCGCTCACCCACGACCGCCGTGCGCCCAGCCTGCCGGAGCTTGTGGAGCATGTAGAGGCCGGCGAACCCGGCTCCTACGATGATGGCGTCGAATCGCTCGTTGGCCGCCATTGCTTGCGTTCCCCCTCTGTATCGCCGTCGCCATCAGCTACTGGCCGGTAGCATTTAATGTCAGACAGTGTAAATGGGCTAGCCACCATCCTGGCGGCCGTGCGCGAAAACCGGAAGGCGAAACAAATGCCCGCGGAAAGATCATGACCGATCAGTTCGACTACGTGATCGTCGGCTCGGGCCCGGCCGGCTCGATCCTCGCTGACCGGCTGACCGAGGATGGCCGCACGACCGTCTGCGTGCTCGAAGCCGGCATCCCCGACACCAGCATGTATGTCCGCATCCCGGCCGGCTTCGTGAAAACGCTCTACGACCCGAAGTCGATATGGAGCTTCACGTGCGAGCCCGGCCCGGGCCTGGCCGGGCGCCAGATGCGGCTGCCGCAGGGTCGCCTCGTCGGCGGCTCCAGCTCCCTCAACGGCATGGTCTACAACCGCGGCCAGGCCGAGGACTTCGACGATTGGGAGACGATGGGCTGCCCCGGCTGGGGCTATCGCGACGTGCTGCCCTACTTCCGCCGGTCCGAGCGCAAGATCGGGGCCGGCGACGACCAGTACCGGGGCCGGTTCGGCGCCTTCCCGGTCACCGACCCCGACTGGCCCAGCCCGCTCTGCGACGCCTTCATCACCGGCGCCACCGAACTCGGCATCCCGCGCAACGACGACTACAACGGCGCCGCCCAGGAGGGCGCCGGCTATTTCCAGCGCAACATTTACAAGGGACGCCGGGTCAGCGCCGCCGACGCGTTCCTGCATCAACGAGGTCTCCCGCGGGTGGCGGCTGGGCGCGGAGGTGCTGAAATGGCTCGCCGGCCGGCCCAGCATCCTCGCCATGAGCCCGTCGCTGGTGCACGTGTTCTGCAAATCCCATCCCGAGCTTACCCGAACCGACACGCAGGTGCTGTTCACGCCCGGCAGCTACCAGGAGGGCAAGATCTACGTCCTTGACGAACATCCGGGCATGAGCGCCGGCGCCCGTTCGCAGCGGCCCTACAGCGCCGGATGGGTGCGGATCCGCTCCGCCGACCCGATGGAGGATCCGATGGTTCAGCCGAACTACCTGGTGGACGAACGCGACCAGGTCGGCATGGTCGTGGCGCTCAAGCTGGCGCGTCGCCTGCTGCAGACAGACGCCATGCGCCCGTTCGTCGATCAGGAAACCCTGCCCGGACCGGCGGTATCCACCGACGACGAATGGCTGGACTACGCGCGCGCGCGGACCGGCACCGCCTACCACCTCGGCGGCAGTTGCCGGATGGGGCCGGCCGCAGCACCGGACGCCGTGGTCGGCACCGACCTTCGCGTGCACGGCTTCGAGGCGCTGCGCGTGGTCGATGCGTCGGTGATGCCGATGTTGCCCTCGGCCAACACCCAGGCGGCGACCCTGATGATCGCCGAGAAAGCAGCGGACGCCATCCGCGGAGTCGCCTGACGTCCGCGATCGGCAGACCCGCGCAACGCGGCTTCAACCGGCGATCGGGCGCCGGCCCTCGAGCGCGTAGCGAGGGTCGTTGTAGCCTGGGGTCGAGGAGTGCCCGGGCGCCACCAGACGGTTGACCAGCGCCTCGTCCTCGGCGTCGAACCGATAGGTCAATGCCGCCAGATAGTCGCGCCACTGCTCCTCGGTCCGCGGTCCCGCCACCACGGCGCTGACCGAGCGGTCGTTGAGCAGCCAGGCGATCGCGAAATCGCCGGCGCGGCCGCTGCGCGCCTCGGCGTGGCGGCGGAACTGCTGCGCGATCTCAAGCGATTCCGGGCGCCATTCCGTCTGCATCATGCGCTCGTCCTGGCGTCCGGCCCGGGATCCTGCCGGCGGCGGCGCGCCAGGTTCGTATTTTCCGGTCAGCACGCCGCGGGCCAGCGGGCTGTAGGGCGCCACGCCGAGGCCGTAATAGACGCAGGCCGGCAGGTGCTCGACCTCGGGCGTGCGGTTGAGGGCGTTGTAATAGGGCTGGCTGACGGCGGGCCGGTCGATGCCCAGCCGGTCGCAGATTCCCGCGATCTCGGCAATGCGCCAGCCGCGGTAGTTGGAGACGCCGAAATAGGTGATCTTGCCGGCCCTGACGAGGTCGGCCATGGCCTGGACCGTTTCGAATAACGGCGTCGACGGGTCCTCGCGGTGGAGGTAGTAGATGTCGATCCGGTCGGTGCCGAGGCGGCGCAGGCTCTGCTCGCACTCCAGGACGATGCGGCGGCGGGATAGCCCCACGTCGTTCGGCCCCGCGCCCATCGGATTGCCCACCTTGGTCGCCAGCACCCAGCGGGAGCGGTCGGCGGCAATGGCGCGCCCGACGATCTCCTCGGACCGCCCGGCGTTGTAGGTGTCCGACGTGTCGATGAAGTTCACGCCGGCGTCCTTCGCTGCGCCCACGATCCGGCCCGCCGTGCCCTCGTCGGTCTCGCCCCCGAACATCATCGTTCCGAGGCAGAGCGGCGAGACGGACAGGCCGCTGCGACCGAGCTTGCGATAGTGCATCCGTGCTGTCCCGATCCGTTCGTGATGGGCGACCGTCGCACGCTGGACAAGGCGCGCGCAGAGGAATACTCTCTGGAACTATAATATTCCGGTCAGATAGACCGGATTGCTGCCGGTATGTCATTGCCGGCATCAAGGGGGACCGATGGCTGGGGGCCACACGCGGTACAACTTGCTAGGACGGCCGGAATGAGTTCTGAGCTGACCGCAAGGAAGGGGCGGCATATCGCCTGCGACGCGGCTGACGTGCCGTTGGGCGGGCGCCTGATCGTGCAGGTCGGCCGGGCCAGCGTCGGCATATTCAACATCGGCGGGCAGATCCTCGCCATCAACAACCTGTGCCCGCATGCCGGCGCGCCGATCTGCGAGGGCGCGATCTGCGGCGCCGTCGTTTCCGATGCGCCCTACGAGCGTCACCTGGCGTATGAGGGGCTGATCCTGAAGTGTCCCTGGCATGGCTGGGAGTTCCTGCTGCCGGAGGGGGTGACGTTGACCCATCCGCAGGAGCGTCTGCGTCTCTACCCGGTCAGCATCGAAGACGGGAAAGTGATCGTGCAGACCGGCGCACGGCCGAGGCCCGCGCCGGCAACGCCAGCGCCTGCATCGAGCATGGACGCATGATGCAGGCCCAAGCAGCGGCCGCGGCCACGCCCGGCAGCCTTGCCGGGCTTGGGATCGTCGAGCTCGCGCCCGGCCGGCTGTTTCTTCTGGGAGGCAGCATCGCGCTGGACGGCCGGATCAGTTGGGTTCCCGCCGAGGAGCGCGGTTGGCAGCCGATGAACGCCTATGTGTTGCGCGAAGGGAACGACGCGCTCATCGTCGATCCCGGCATCTTCGCCCATCGCGACATCATCCGCCGCCAACTGGACGCGCTGGTGCTGCCGGGCGCCGACCTGTCCATCTTCCTGACCCGGGCGGAGCCGGATTCCGCCGGCAACATCGGCGAGGTCGGGCGGCGCTACCTGGTGCGGATGCTGTACGCGGGCGGCGGCCCGAACCCGTTCGACGCCTTCGATTCCGTGGAGATGCTGGACCCGCGCAGCACCGGCAACCGCATCCAGATGGAGCGGCAGCCGGCCGGGTACCAGATCCCGATCGGGGGCGCCCGGGGGCTCGAGATCCTGCGCCCGATCGTCCGCCTGTTGGCGACCTATTGGGCCTATGACAGTGCGACACGGACGCTGTTCACCTCCGACTCGTTCAGCCACTGCCTGCAGCAGGCGCCGGACGGTCCGCGGGTGACGACGGCGTCTCCCTCGCCCTGGGCCGAGCGGAGCCATGTCCGCGCCCACATGCTGGCGAAATTCGGCTGGCTGCAGCACGCCCGGACGCAATCGGTCGTGAACAACCTGCGTGAGATGCGCGGCACGCGCGACATCGACCGGATCGCGCCCGGCCGCGGCCTGGTGATCGAGGGACACGCCGCCGTCAACGAGCACCTCGATGCCTTCGAGGCCGTTTTGCAGGAGCTTGCCGGATGACGCGCCCCCTTCGTGAGTTGCCCCTTCGTGAACTGCCACGTGAGATCGCGCCCGGCGTCTGGTGGGTCGGCGGCTGCCTGCGCAGCAACGCCTTCGAGCATCCCGTGCACTTCCACGTCTCAGCCTACCTGATCATCGGCGCCGACAAGGCCCTGCTCTATGACACGGCGCCCCCTGCCCTGTGGGCGCAGATGGACCGCGACCTCGACCGCCTGCTGGATGGCCGCACGCTCGATTACGTCGTGCCGTCCCATCCCGAGATCCCGCACGCCGGCAACCTCAACAAGCTGCTGGACAAGTTCCCCGGAGCGATCGCGATCGGCGACATGCGGGATTACCACCTGTATTTCCCCGATCACGAGCACCGCATGCAGTCCGTCCCGCACGGCACCACGCTCGACCTAGGCGGCGGCTACAAGTTCACCCTGCTCGACGCCATCATCGAAGACCTGCCGACCACGGTGTGGGGCTACGAACACAAGCAGCAGGTGCTGTTCTCTGTCGATGCGTTGGGGTACGGGCATCTGCCTCAGAGTTCGCCACCGCCCCAGGGCCGACCCGCCACGCATGGGACGGAGGTGGCGAATGTCTTGTCGCAATCTTGCGTGGCCATCGACGAGCCGCTGCACGCGGAAGGCGAATGCGCGCTGTTCGCCAGCGAGCTGGACCAGCCGCCGCGCCTGGAACTGGCCGCCTACCTGACGCAGGCTTCCTTGTTCTGGAGCCGCTACGTCGAGATCGGGCCGTTCTTCAAGCGCTTCGAGGCCTTGCTGGAGCAGTACCCAGCCCGCTTCATCGCCCCCGCGCATGGCAGCGTCATCGACGATCTCGACATCGTCATGCCCGCGATGCGGAAAGCCCACCAGCAGGCGTTCATCGGTTGAACACAAAGGTCGCCCCATGACGGCACAGCACCACAAGCGCGGGGACGGGACCGTCTCCGTCGACTTCCAGGGCATCTCGCCCGCCGCCTTGGCGACCAAGACCATTGCCGGCGCGGCGTTCGGCCGCCCAAGGCCGCCCGGGTCCGTCATCGATGCCGCCGTGCATCCGCGGCCGGAATTGGGCGAGTTGAAGCCCTATCTGCCGGAACTGTGGCGCGGCCG
>JAYUCA010000440.1:0-8018 GCA_043740535.1 Rhodospirillales bacterium
ACGTGCCCGGCCACGGACGAAGCCATGCAGAGCCGCGAATTGGTATCGATATTGGCGCTACCGATAAAACCCTTCATCAGCTTGTTGGCGACGTAGTAGTCCTCCGTCAGGCACTGCCCGCTGACGTAGAAGGCCACGCTGTCCGGCCCGTGCGCTTCGATCGTCTGGCGGAACCGGCCGGCCACCAGGTCCAGCGCCGCGTCCCAGCCGGCCCGCGCCCCGTCGACGACCGGATACAGCAGCCGGCCCTCGTCTCGCACCGTCTCGGCCAGCGCCGCGCCCTTGCTGCACAGCCGCCCGAAATTCGCCGGGTGATCCGTGTCGCCCACGATCGCGCCATCCGGCCGCGCCACCACGCCGCAGCCCACGCCGCAATAAGGGCAGGTCGTCCGCACCCCGTCGGAGGCGGGCAGCGGGCCCATCAGCCGAAATTGAGCAGGACGCGGCCATCCTGCAGCCGCGCGCCCACGCGATGCACGCAACCCTCGTCCGGCTGCTTCGCCAGCCCGTCCGCCAGGCCGATGACCCAGTTGTGCAGCGGGCAGGTCACGCTGTGCCCATGCACGATGCCCTGGCTGAGCTTGCCCTGCTTGTGCGGGCAGGCGTCGTCCAGCGCGAACACGGCGTCATCCAGCGTGCGGAACACCGCGACGTCGCCGCGGCCCGTCGCCACCACCCGCGCCCCCTGGCGGGGGATGTCGTCCAGCGCGCCGATATCGACCCAGACGGCCTTCAGCTCGATCCCATCCATGCCCACTACTCCGCCGGCACAAGGGTGCGGTAGGGTTCGGCCGCGGCGCTCTGCGGCGTCCGCTGCGCCCAGGGATCGTCCTGGGCGAAGGTCTGCGCGAACAGGAACCGGGCGTTCAGCGCCTCGCGGTTGGCGGCGTCGGCGACGCAGCGTTCCTGCACCCAGGCGATGCCGCGCCGCTCCACCCAGGGGGCAGTGCGCTCCAGGTAGCGGGCGTCTTCACGATAAAGCTGCAGGAACGCGCCGCAATACTCCAGCACCTCCGCGTCGGTCGTCACCTTCGCCAGCGCGTCCGTGCCGCGCAGGTGGATGCCGCCGTTGCCGCCGACGCTCAGTTCCCAACCGCTATCCACCGCAATGACGCCGAAGTCCTTGATCGTCGCCTCGGCGCAGTTGCGCGGGCAGCCGGACACCGCCAGCTTGACCTTGTGCGGGAACATCGCGCCCCAGGTCATGCGCTCCAGCGTGATGCCCATGCCGGTGCTGTCCTGCGTGCCGAAGCGGCACCATTCCGAGCCGACGCAGGTCTTCACCGTCCGCAGCGCCTTGCCGTAGGCGTGGCCCGATACCATCCCGGCGGCGTTCAGGTCCTGCCAGACGCCCGGCAGGTCCTCGCGCTTCACGCCCAGCAGGTCGATCCGCTGCCCGCCCGTCACCTTCACGCTCGGGATGCCGAACTTGTCGACGACGTCGGCGATCGCCCGCAGCTCCTTCGCCGTCGTCGTGCCGCCCCACATGCGGGGCACCACGGAATAGGTGCCGTCCTTCTGGATGTTGGCGTGCATCCGCTCGTTCACGAAGCGGGACTGCGCGTGGTCCTCGTACTCGCCGGGCCAGGCGCACAGCAGGTAGTAGTTGAGCGCCGGGCGGCATGAGTGGCAGCCGTCGGTGTTGTTCCAGCCGAGCGTGCCCATGACCTCGGGGATGGATTTCAGCCCCTGGCCGACGATCTCGGCGCGCACCGTGTCGTGCCCCAGCGCAGTGCATTTGCACATCGCCTTCTCGCCCTCGGGCGCCGTGTAGCCGTCGCCCAAAGTGAGGGCCAGCAGCCCCTCGACCAGCGGCGTGCAGCTCCCGCAGGACGACGACGCCTTGGTATGGGCGCGCACCGCATCGAGCGACGTGAGCCCCTTCTCGGTGATGGCCTGGGTAATCGTGCCCTTGCAGACGCCGTTGCAGCCGCAGACCTCGGCCGTGTCGGCCATCGCCACCAGGGCCGCGTTGGGGTCCGCCCCGCTGGCGGCCATCGCCACGTCCTGGCCGAACACCAGCGTGTCGCGCAGCGCGCCCAGCTTCTCGCCGTCGCGCAGCAGGCTGAAATACCAGCCGCCGTCCTTGGCGTCCCCATACAGCACGGCCCCGATCAGCACGTCGTCGCGCAGCACCAGCCGGCGATACACGCCGCGGGCCGGGTCGCGGAACACGACTTCCTCGGTCGTGCCGTCGCCGGTGAAGTCCCCGGCGGAGAACATGTCGATCCCGGTGACCTTCAGCCGCGTGCCGGTGACGCTGCCCTCGTACGCGGTCACGGCCACGCCGGTGACGGCGTCGGCGCAGACCTTCGCCATGTCCCACAGCGGCGCGACCAGCCCATAGGTGAGGCCGCGGTGCTCGACGCACTCGCCGACCGCGAAGACGCTGGCGTCGTTGGTCCGCATCTGGTCGTCGACGACGATGCCGCGCTTGACATCGAGGCCGATCGCCTTGCCCAGCAGCGTGTTGGGGCGGATGCCGACGGCCATCACGACCAGCTCGGCCGGCAGGACCTCGCCATCTTTAAGTTCGACGCCCGTCACGCCGTCCTCGTTGCCCTGGATCAGCTTCGTGTGCGCTTCGCAGATCACCCGGATGCCGCGGCGTTCGAGGTCGGCGCGCAGCATGGCGCCGGACGCCGGGTCAAGCTGGCGCTCCATCAGCGTCGGCATCAGATGCACGACGGTGACGTCCATGCCGCTGAGCGCCAGGCCGTTGGCCGCCTCCAGCCCCAGCAGCCCGCCGCCGATCACCACGGCGCGGCCGCCGCGCCCGGCGGCGGCGATCATGGTTTCCACGTCGGCCACGTCGCGGAAGCCGATGACGCCCGGCAGGTCGCGCCCGACCAGCGGCAGGATGAACGGGTCGGACCCGGTGGCGATCAGCAGCACGTCGTAGGGGCGCGACGTTCCCTTCTCGCCCTGCACCACCCGGGCCTCGCGGTCGACGGACCAGACCCGTTCGCCGGCAATCAGCTCGATGCCGTTCTGCTCGTACCAGGCGTAGCTGTTGATGACGATCTCGTCGAAGGTCTTCTCCTTCGCGAGCAGCGGGCTCAGCATGATGCGGTTGTAGTTCGGCTGCGGCTCCGCGCCGAACACGGTGATGGCGAACTTGTGCGGCGTGCGGGCGAGGATTTCCTCCACCGTCCGCATGCCGGCCATGCCGTTGCCGACGACGACCAGGCGCTGGCGCTGGGGGACGATCATGTTCATCGCCGGCCCCTAGATCCGCGCGGCCGAGGCGCCCGCCGCGCCCCACGTGGTGCGCCACCGGCTTTTGACGCGGGTCAGCCCGAGCAACGCCACCAGGGCCAGCATCGCGAACACCGCGAACCCTGCCGTGTAGCCGCCCGTCAGCTGCTTCGATGTGCCGAGGCTGGCGGCGAGGTAGAACCCGCCGATGCCGCCGGTCATGCCGATGAGGCCGGTCATCACGCCGATCTCCTTGCGGAAGCGCTGCGGCACCAGCTGGAACACCGCGCCGTTGCCCATGCCGAGCGCCAGCATCGCCACGACGAACACCACCAGCGCCATCCAGGCCTGCGGCAGGTTGGTCGCCACCACGATCAGCGCCCCCGCCGCCACCGCATACATCGTCGACAGCGTGCGCACCCCGCCGATCCGGTCCGCCACCGCGCCGCCCACCGGCCGCACCAGCGACCCGGCGAACACGCAGGCCGCCGTGAAGTAGCCCGCCACCACCGGGCTGAGGCCGTACTGGTCGTTGAAGTAGAACGACAGCGACGACGCCAGGCCGCTGAACCCGCCGAACGTCACCGCGTAGAAGAACATGAACCACCAGGCGTCGCCACCGGTCAGCACCGACGCGTATTCCTTGAGCGACTTGGCGGCAGGCGCGCCGGGCGCGTCCTTCGCGAACAGCAGATACACCACCAGCGCCACCAGCAGCGGGAAGCACAGCAGCCCGAACACGTTCACCCAGCCGAGCGCCAGCGCCAGGCTGGGCGCGAACAGCGCTGCGAACACGGTGCCGGAGTTGCCGGCGCCGGCGATCCCCAGCGCGGTGCCCTGGAACTCCGGCGGATACCAGCGCGAGGCGAGCGGCAGCGCGACGGCGAACGACGCGCCGGCAACGCCCAGGACGACGCCGACCATCAACACCTGCGAATACGTGTGCACGCCCAGATACCAGGCGCAGAACAGGCCGACGATCACGATCACCTGGCCGATGATCCCCGCAAGCCACGGCTTCAGGATATCGACCAGGATGCCGTTGATGACGCGGAACCCGGCCCCGGCCAGCAGCGGCGTGGCCACCATGAAGCCCTTCTCGGCCGCGTTCAGCCCGAGGTCCTTCGAGATCTGCACGGCGAGCGGCCCCAGCACGACCCAGGCCATGAAGCTCATGTCGAAATACAGGAACGCCGAGAACAGCGTGGGCACGTGCCCGGCCTTGAGGAAACCCTTGTTCATGATACCGCTCCGCGTCGCCCGGCGAGGGGCCGGTTGGTCGCTGGCTGACCCGCACTGGCCCGCCGATCGAAAATTGGGTTCCCGAAGAAGGAGAACCCGCTGGCGTGCCCGGTCGTCGTTGACTGAGCCGCTGATCCGTGGCCAGGAGCGCTGGCCGTGCAACAACGGTTACCAAGATCGCTGCCGCGCCTCCATAGTTTTTTGCACTGCACCATGCTGTTTTTCAGGCTGCCGGACTCGAAACCGCCTATTGATTGAGCAATTGATTGCAAACCAAGCAGTTCCATACCGCAGTCGGCTGGCATACCGAGCAGGGCCGTCGAGCGGACAACCAGGATTTCGTTTGCGCCTGCATCGGCGCCCCGGTCGATCTGGCGCGGCATGGCCTGGTTGCCGCCATCGCGGACGGCGTGGGCGGCCACCCGGGCGGACGCGTGGCGGCCGAAACCGCGGCGCGCGGCTTCATCGACTTCTATCTGGGCCAGACCGAGACCGTGGGCGTGAGGCGCGCGGCCGCCCGCGCGGCCGAGGCCGTCAACGCCTGGGTGCATGCCCAGGGCCTGACGGACCAGGATCGCCTCGGCATGGCGACCACGCTGACCGCCATCGTGCTGCGGCACCGCACGCTGCACCTGCTGCACGTCGGCGACAGCCGCCTGTACCGGCTGCGCGGCGGCATCCTGCTGCAGTTGACGCGCGACCATGTCATGGACGGCGCGGACCAGCGCCACGTGCTGCGCCGCGCCGTGGGGCTGGAGGACACGCTGCGCGCAGACTACCTGGCCGAGGCGCTGGTGGAAGGCGACCGCCTGATATTGATGACCGACGGCGTGCATGGGCCGCTGCGCGACACCGAGATCACGCGGCTGCTGCTGCAGGAGCCTTCGCCGGACTGGGCGGCGCGCAACGTCGTGCTCGCCGCGCTGGCGGCGGGCGGCCAGGACAACGCGACGGCCCTGGTGCTGGACGTCCTGGCGCTGCCGGCCGCCGACCGGGGTGAACTGACGTCGGAAGCCGAGGCGCTGCCGCTGCTGCCGGTGCCCAGACCCGGGGCCGTCATCGACGGATACCGAGTCGATCAGCCGCTGTCGGACGGGCGTTACAGCGCGCTGTTCCTGGGCGCCGACACGCGGGAGGCGCCGGAGTTGAAGCTCGTGCTGAAATTCCCGAAGCCGACGGTGGCCGCCGATTCGCTGTATCGGGCCGCCTTCGTGCGCGAGGGCTGGGTCGCGGCCCGCGTTCGCAGCCCCTGGCTGGGCGAGGCGATCGAACCGGCGCCGGGGCGGCGCACGTGCCTGTACACGCTGATGCCGCACTACGCCGGCGAGACGCTGGAGGCCCGGTTGCTGCGCGGCCCGCCGATCCGGCTGGAGGAGGGCCTGCAGTTCGGGGCCGGGCTGGCGAAGGGCATGGCGGCGCTGCACCGCGCCGGGATCGTGCACCGGGACATCAAGCCGGACAACGTCATGCTGTCGCCCGACCCCGACGGACGGCTGCGCGCGCGGCTGATCGATTTCGGCGTGGTGCGGCTGCCGGGCGTGGAGGGGAACGCCGACGCGGCGGGCGGCCCCTCGCCCGACCAGGCCGCCCCCGGGACGCCCAGCTACATGGCGCCCGAGCTGCTGGCAGGCGCCCCGGGCGACGAATCCAGCGACGTCTTCGCGCTGGGCGTGACGCTGTACCGCATGTTCACCGGGGCCTATCCCTACGGCGAGATCGAGCCGTTCCAGCGGCCGGTCTGGCGGGCGCCGACCCCCTTGCAGCAGCGCCGCCCGGACCTGCCGGGCTGGCTGGAGCTGGTGCTGGCGCGCGCCGTGGCCGTGGCGCCGAAGGACCGGCACTCGGACGCGATCGAGCTGGCGCTGGACCTGGACAGCGGCGCCGGCCGGCCCGTGGCGCCGAAGCGGCGCCCGCCGTTGCTGGCGCGCAACCCGGCCCGCTTCTGGCAGGCGTGCTGCCTGGTGCTGCTGGTGCTCCTGTTGCTGTCGGCGCTGCAGCGGGGCTGATGCCACCGCACGAGATGATGAGCTTCCCGGACCCGTGCAAACGATCAAGCCGCGGTGGATGAAACGTGGTAGGCCCCAGAGTAAATTTATGTTCAGTCGTTGGGATGATGATCCGTCATCGCGAGCCGCTTGGCGAAGCGATCCAGGGGCCACACGCACCGCAGTCCGCCCCGACGGATCGCCACACCGAAAACGCGCCTCGCGATGACGCGTCATGATCCTCGGCACAAGTTGCCACCGAAACGATCGCCCCGCGGTGGATGCAACTCTTGGCAGGCTTCAGAGCAGCCTCATGTCCAACCCGCCGGCGCCGACGAACCCTACTGTCTGAACCAGGCCGGCACCGTCGCCGGCTTGTCCTTGGACTGGACCTCCTGCTCGGTCCGATGCTGCCGATACAGACTGCGGAACGTCGCATATGGGTCCAGGGCGTTGCGCTTGATCTGGTCGATCGGGTCGATCAGCCGCTCCCGCGTGTCCACCGCCGTCAGCCCATACCGGGTGTAGCCCAGCGTCTTGCTGCCCGGGAACGCAGCATACGTCAGCGGGTCCAGCGCGATCTGCCCGGCGAAGCCCGTCGCGTCCCGCGGGTTGCTCGGCCCCAGCACCGGCAGGAACAGGAACGGCCCCTGACCCACGCCCCATACCGACAGCGTCAGGCCGAAATCCGTGTCATGATCCGGATAGCCCAGATCGGTCGCCACATCGAACAACCCGCCCACGCCGGCGGTGCTGTTGATGACGAACCGCATCATCGCGTCCCCGGCCTTGCGCGGATGCGCCTGCAGCACCTCGTTCGCGAACGTCGTCGGCCCGCCCATGTTCGCCAACACGTTGTGGATCGGCCGCCGCACGGCCCCGGGGATCTGACGATACGCGACCGCCGCCGGCCGCAGCACATACGTGTCGAGCCCGTCGTTGATGGAATAGAAAACCCGGTTCGTCGGCTCCAGCGGGTCGTTCAGCTCTCTGAAATCCGCCTGGGCAGCGGCGTCGCCGGCGGGAGGCTGCGTGGCGCACCCGGCGACAAACAAGGCCAAACAACCGAGCAGGGAACGTGAAAGCAACACGGGGGATGTCCTTCGGGCGGGAAGCGCAGACGACGCGCAACGGGTTAATATCTCACGGATCACTCGTCTCGACTACCCCGCCCGTCACCCGGCGCGGGGTCGTTGGCCATCACAACATCGCACCGCCGGCCAACGGCACAAGGCGACGCCTTAGAGCGGTATCGTTTCAGGTTGCTTGGACCTGAAACGAGGTTCCGCGTTCTTCATCAACAAACTGGAGCTTGATCGCTTCGTCTACCTGAAGCGACCATGCACTAGGGGCCACCGGTCCGCGCCCGCAGAAAGTTTGCAGCATGCAGGAACCCCACCGTGCGTCAAAGGTTCATTCGTGCGTGTCGTCATTTCGGAGGAGCGCAACATGTCCATCATCGGCTGGATCATTTTCGGACTGATCGCTGGCTTCATCGCCAGCAAGATTGTCAACAAGCAGGGCGAAGGCTTCATCGTCGATCTCGTCTTGGGTGTCGTCGGCGCCATGGTCGGCGGCTGGCTGTTCACCCGG
>JAYUCA010000441.1:0-15639 GCA_043740535.1 Rhodospirillales bacterium
CCGACGCCGTCATCCATCACGAAGCCGCTCTCGCGCAGCATGATCCCATAGCGGCAGCGTCCCGGCGCGAGCTTCTTCCAGGGGTTGACATACATCCGCTCCAGGAACTCGGCGGCATCCGGGCCGCAGACCTCGACCTTCCCGAGCGTCGAGGCATCGAACATGCCGACGCCGCCGCGCACCGCCAGGCACTCGCGCGTGACCGCCTGATCCATCGTCTCGGCCCGGCGGGGGAAATACCGGGCGCGCTTCCATGGGCCGACGTCCTCGAACACCGCCCCCAGCGCGGCCGCCAGCCCATGCGTCGGCGGCGTCCGCACCGGGTCGAACAGCGCGCCCCGACGATATCCGGCAAAGGCGCCGAACGACGTGGGCGTGTACGGCATGCGGAAGGTCGTCAGCCCGACCCCCGGCACATCCATCCCCCGCCCGGCCGCGACGATCCCCAGCGTGTTCATGTTCGACAACTTGCCCTGGTCGGTCGCCATGCCCGTCGTGGTGTAGCGCTTGACATGCTCGATCGACCGGAACCCCTCCCGCATCGCCAGCACCAGGTCCTTGTCGGTCACGTCGTTCTGGAAATCGACGAAGCGCCGCCCGTCCGGGGTTCCCGCCGCCACGCCCAGCATCCCGCCGCCCGCGTCCCCGGGCGGGACCGGCGAGCCCGCCTGGCCCCGCGCCGCGGCCTCGCCCGCCTGGGCGCCGTCCCGCAGCGCGTCGTCCAGCCCGTACACGCCCCTGCATGCCCCGGCGGAGCGCACCTGCTCGACCGAGCCGTCCGGCACGAAGGCATCAAGCGCCGGGTCGAAGGCCAGCCGCCCGCGCGCCTGGGAATGCAGGTGGACGCTGGGCGTGAAGCCGCCGGACATCAGCACCGCGTCGCAGGCGACGCGTCGGGTGCTGCCCTCCCGCGTCAGCAGCGCGATGCCGCTGACCCGCAGGCGGCCGGACGTGCCGGCCACGCGCATGCCGGTCGAGACCGTGATGCCGGCCGCGGCGGCGCGGGACTGCCAGGCGCCGCCGCTGTCGCGCAGCT
Source organism: Rhodospirillales bacterium (assembly GCA_043740535.1). Classification (GTDB taxonomy): domain Bacteria; phylum Pseudomonadota; class Alphaproteobacteria; order Acetobacterales; family Acetobacteraceae; genus JBBROS01. Next base: position 1,037 of record JAYUCA010000441.1, read on the forward strand.
CGGCGATAAGGGACACGTCGGTGCCGGCCGCCTTCAGGTCCAGCGCCACCTGGTACGCCGCGTCATGCGCGGTCACGACGACGATGCGGCTGCCCACCATCACGGCGTGGCGGTGCAGAAGGCTGCCGGCCGCCCCGGCCAGCATGACGCCGGGCCGGTCGTTGCCGGCGAAGACCAGCGGCCGCTCGATGGCGCCGGCGGCGAACACGACCTGCTTCGCGCGGACCATCCACAGCCGCTCCCGCGGGCCATCCGGCGGCGGGCTGGCCAGGTGGTCGGTCAGGCGCTGCGCCAGGCCCAGCATGTTGTGGGGGAAGTGCCCGAACGCCGTCGTGCGCGGCAGCAGCGTGACCCGGGCGTTCGCCGCCAGGCCGGCCAGCACGGCGGCAACCCAGTCGGCCGCGGTCATGCCTTCGATTTCGGCGGCCGGGTCCGAGAGCAATCCGCCGCCGGGTTCGGGCTGTTCGTCGCACAGGATCACGCGGGCGCCGGTGGCCGCCGCCGCCCGTGCGGCCGCCAGGCCCGCGGCGCCGGCGCCGACGACCAGCACGTCGGCATGGGCGAAGCGGTGGGCGTAGCGGTCGGGGTCCGGCCCTTCCGGCGCGCGGCCCAGGCCGGCGGCGCGGCGGATCAACGGCTCCCACAGCCGATGCCAGGCGCTGCCCGGCCCCTTGAACGTCTTGTAGTAGAAGCCGGCCGGCAGCACGGCCGACATCCAGTCGGCCACTTCGCCCAGGTCGAAGCGCAGCGACGGGAAGCGGTTCTGGCTTTCGGCCACCAGCCCGTCGAACAGCGTGACGGTGGAGGCGCGCAGGTTGGGCGTCGACGGGCCGCCGGGGCGGGAGATGCGCATCAGCGCGTTCGGCTCCTCCGGCCCGGCCGCCACCAGGCCGCGCGGGCGGTGGTATTTGAACGAGCGGCCCATCAGGTGCACGCCGTTGGCCAGCAGCGCCGAGGCCAGCGTGTCGCCCTCGAACCCCGTCATGCGCCGGCCGTCGAAGCTGAAGCGCAGCACGCGGGAGCGGTCGATGCGTCCGCCGGATGCGGTCCGAAAGCTCATTCGATCACGTCGGAGACGGTGTCGCGCGTGAGGTCGAAGAAGCGGCCGCAGCCATGCGCGTGGCGCCAGCGCTCGGTGTAGCGGCCCTTGGTGTTGGACCGGTCGAACAGGAAGGCGGACCAGGTCGCGTCGTCGATGGCAGCCGGGTCGGGCGGGCGGGCGATGCCGGCCTCGCCGGCGTAGGCGAACTCGATCTCGGCGCGGGGGCCGCAGAAGGGGCAGGGGATCAGCAGCATCGCCCGGTCCCCTAGTGCGCCACGGCCGCGGCGGCGGCCTCGTCGATCATGCGGCCCTCGCGGAAGCGGTCGAGGGAGAAGGGCGCGTTGATCGGGTGCGGCGCCCCGGTCGCGATGGTGTGCGCGAACACGTGGCCGGACCCGGGCGTCGCCTTGAAGCCGCCCGTCCCCCAGCCGCAGTTGACGAACAGGCCGGGTATGGGGGTCAGCCCGATGATCGGCGAGCGGTCCGGCGTCACATCCGTGATGCCCGCCCAGTTCCGCAGCACCTGCATGCGGCGGAAGGCCGGGAACAGCTCGCAGATCGCGTCCAGCGTGTGCCCGGTGACCTGCATGGAGCCGCGCTGGCCATAGGACACGTAGGAGTCGGTGCCGGCGCCGATCACCAGCTCGCCCTTGTCGGACTGGCTGATATAGGCGTGGATGGTGTTGGACATGACGACGCAGCTCACGACCGGCTTGATCGGCTCGCTGACCAGCGCCTGCAGCGCCACGCTCTCCAGCGGCAGCCGCAGCCCGGCCATGCCCATGACGACTGACGTATGCCCGGCCGCGACGACCCCGATGCGCGGCGCCCGGATCGGCCCGCGGCCCGTCTCCACCCCCGTCACCGCGCCGCCAGCGCCGCGCGTGATGCCCGTCACCTCGCAGTTCTGGATGATGTCGACGCCCAGCGAGTCTGCGGCGCGGGCATACCCCCAGGCGACCGCGTCGTGCCGCGCGGTGCCGCCCCGGCGCTGGAGGGCCGCGCCCAGCACGGGATAGCGCACGTCCCGCCCGATGTTCAGGCCCGGGCACACCCCGGCCGCCTGCTCGGGCGTCAGCCATTCGTTGTCGACGCCCGCCAGCCGGTTCGCGTGGATGTGCCGCTGCGCCACCTGGATGTCGTGCACCGTGTGCGCCAGCATCATCACGCCGCGCGGCGAGAACATGACGTTGTAGTCGATTTCCGTCGACAGCCCTTCCCACATCCGCAGCGCATGGTCGTAGAGCGCCGCACTCTCGGGGAACAGGTAGTTGGAACGGATGATCGTCGTGTTGCGCCCGGTGTTGCCGCCGCCGATCCAGCCGCGCTCCAGCACCGCGACGCGGCTGATGCCGTGCACCTTCGCCAGGTAGTAGGCGGTCGCCAGGCCATGCCCGCCGCCGCCGACGATGATTACGTCGTATTCCGCCGCCGGCGCCCTGTCCCGCCACTGCGGCTGCCAGCCCTGATGCCGGGTGAACGCATGCCGCACCAGGGAAAGGGCCGAAAAACGCTGCATCAGGCCCCCTGAATGCCACAAACCCCCCTTGGCAAGAAGTGTCTGAATAGGGTTACATTACCTTTGTATGGATAAGTTGACACACGCCGGCCCCGAACGGGCGGCCCCGCCGGAGGCTGCCCATGGGTGACCAGATCGCCGCCGCCGACCTTGCCGCCTGCCGCACCCTATTGCGCGGCGGCTCCCGCAGCTTCTTCGCCGCCAGCCTGCTGCTGCCCCGCCGCGTGATGGAACCCGCGACGGCGCTGTATGCCTTCTGCCGTGTCGCGGATGACCTGATCGACGGCGAACGCGGCGCCGCGGCGCTGGACGGCCTGCGGCATCGCCTCGATCTGGTTTATGCCGGGGCGCCGTCCGACCACGCGGCCGACCGCGCCCTGGCCGCCGTCGTCGGACCCCACCGCCTGCCGCGCGCGCTTTTGGAGTCGCTGCTGGAGGGCTTCCAGTGGGATGCGGAGGGCCGCCAGTATGGCGACCTGGCCGCCCTCCAGGCCTATGCGGCCCGCGTCGCCGGCACCGTGGGCGCGATGATGGCCGTGCTGATGGGCGCCCGATCGGCAGACCTGGTCGCCCGCGCCTGCGACCTGGGCGTCGCCATGCAGTTCAGCAACATCGCCCGCGACGTGGGCGAGGACGCTCGCAACGGCCGCCTGTATCTGCCCCGGCGCTGGCTGCGCGAGGCCGGCATCCACCCCGACGCCTGGCTGGCCGACCCGGTGTTCACCCCTGCCCTGGGCAGCGTGGTCGTCCGCCTGGTGAAGGCGGCGGACGTGCTGTACGCCCGCGCCGACGCGGGCATCGCCGGCCTGCCGCTGGATTGCCGGCCCGGCATCGGCGCCGCGCGGCGGCTTTATGCCGCGATCGGGCATCGGGTCGTGCAGGCGGATGGAAACTCGGTGGACCAGCGCGCGGTGGTGCCGCTGACCGCCAAGGTCGGGCTGCTCGCCCGGGCGGCCGGCGGCGCCCTGCTGCCCGCCGGCACGTCGACGGCGGCGCCGCTGCCCGCGACCCGACACCTGGTCGCCGCCGTGGCCGCCGCACCCGCCCCACCCCCGACCCCCGGCCGCCTGGTCTGGCTGCTGGAGCTGTTCGCCGACCTCGATTCCCGCCAGGTCGCCGCATCCGCCAGCCGCACCGGCGCGTAGACCGCGCAGCAGGAGGCGATTGCCATGGGCAGCTACGAATGGATCATCCTTGAAGTCCTGTTCCTGGGCCTGCTGGTCTGGGAACTGGTCCGCACCCGCCGCGCCATCCGCCGCGCGAAAGCGGAGGAGAAGGCTGCCAAGCAAGCCAGTAACGCGTAGGGCGGAAGAGCGGAGCGTCATCCGCCTCTTTGTTAGGCGCCGTCATTGAGGGGGCGGATGGCGCTTCGCTCTTCCGCCCTACGCGGCTACCCCCACCGAGGCGTCCGGAACGGCAGCATCACCTGGACCCAGGGCGCCGTGAACCGCGTCATGTCCAGGCTTTCGTGCACCGCGGTCACGTCTTCGCCCAGCAGCCGCGTCCGGATCACGCTGCGGGCGTAGAACGGCGCGTCGGTCAGGGTCTGCACGACATTCGGCACGCTGCCCGGCTCGGCCCGCGTCTGCCGATCGAGCCGCCACAGCGTCGAGGCCAGCCTGGCCCGCGGCGGCGCGTCGAACGGCGTCACGGAGCCGTCCGCGCCTACCCGCAGCGCCAGCGACTGCTCCCCGCCTTCCAGGCGTTCGGCGTTGTACAGGATCGCGGCGCCGTCCCGCATCGGCGCGCGGCACCAGTCCCACTGCCGGAAATCCGCCTCCAGCGGCCGGTCGCCGCTGTTCGTGTCGAGATACCCCGGCCCCGACCACCGCAGACCCGGCCGATCCAGTGTCACCTCCACCCTGGATACGGGCGCGATTGGCGACCAGCGGTGCAGCCCGGCCCGGTCCAGCGTGTATGCCGCGCCGGTCAGGGCGCTGGGATAGACCTTCACCGTGCCGCGGATCGGGAAGGGCAGGGGGGCCCCGACCTCCTGCAGCGTGATCGTCAGCGCCGCGCCGTCCCATTCCATCCGGCTGGGCCCGATCGAAAGGCTCGTGGCATCCCGCTGCAACGCCCCCCGCTTGCGCTCCGTCATCGCCCAGCCGCCGGGCTTGCCGTACAGCGCCACGTTCATCGCGCAGTGGTTCTCGGCCGCCGCCGGGCCGCGGCGGCGGGCCAGGGCGTACCAGGGCGAGAACACGCTGCCGATGAAGCCGATGATCGTGATGCCGTGCTGGCCGTCGTCGCTCAGGGCGTCAACATACCACCAGGCATAGCCCCCCGCAGGAACTGGCCGATCAAACCGCGGTTCTGCACCAGGTCCTGCACGATGCAGCTCGCCGCCAGCCGGCCCGACAGCGCCGCCAGCGGCATCCCCGGGCCCGGATGCGTGCTGCCGCCCGCCAGGTACAGGCCGTCCAGGTCCGTCCGGCTGCCCGGGCGCTTCAGGCTCGATGTCCCGCCCAGCGCCGCCGCCCCGTACAGCGCCCCCCCGATCCCCGGGAACATCCGGTGGTAGAAGGCCGGCGTGCTCATCACCGGGCGCTCCACCAGGCGCATCTGGACTCCGCACCGCAGCAGCACGCTGGTGATGCCTTGCATGCATTGATCGATCTCCACTTGGCTGAAGGCGCGGCGGTCGCCGGTCGCCGGGGCGTTGACGCTGAGCAGGATGCGTTCGGGGCCGCCCGGCGCTTCCGCCTGATGGTCGGTGCGGTCCTGCGCGCACACGTAGGTGGTGGGCTCCGTCGGCAGCATGCCGTTCTGGATCAGCTTGAACTCCAGCGGCGCGTCGTTCGAGAAGAACACCGTGTGCCGCAGCAGCGGCATGCCGGCCGGTTCGGCGATCGCGGCCCAGGTGTTGTTCGACAGCGACCGCTGCGGGAACTTCACCGGAGGCACGCGGGCCGCCTGCGCGCCCGGCCCGAACAGGCCCAGGCCGAGCGTGCCGGGTTCGCCGTTCAGCACGACCGCGTCGGCTTGAAGCGCATCGCCGTTGGCCAGCCGCACGCCGTTCGCCCGGCCGGACGCGACCATCACCTCGGACACCGGGCTGTCGTAGCGGATCGTCGCACCGCGCCGGACGGCCAGCGCGGCCATCGCCTCCGGCAGCCGCTGCATGCCGCCCTCGACCAGCCAGACCCCCTCCTGCTCGATATGCGCGACCATCATCATCGTCGCCACGGCCTGGAACGGCGACGTGCCGCACGTGGAGGCATAGCGCCCGAACATCTGCCGCAGCCGCTTGTCCTCCATGTGCTTGCCAAGCTCGGCCCACATCAGCTCGTACGGCTTCAGCCGCGACGTGCGGCGCAGGCCGAGGCTGGCCATCAGCCCCAGGCTGCTGCGCCGGCCGCGCTGGAAGAACGGCGCCTCCAGCGATTCGTACATGCGCCGGGCCTCCTTGCAGAACGCCAGGAAGCCCTTCGCCTCGTCGGCGCCGGCGAAGTCCCCGATGGCTTCAGCCGACTGCGCCCGGTCCGCGAACAGGTCCAGCCGCTGCTCGCCGTCCCAGGCGTGGCGGGCCAGGGTGGTGGCCTTGTGCAGCACCAGGCTGTCGTCCAGCTGCTCGCCTGCGGTGTCGAACAGCGCGTCGAACACCCAGCGCATCGCGAACACCGTGGGCCCGGCATCGATCGGCCGGTCGCCCACCATGACCTCCCGCACCCGCCCGCCGGGCGCCTGCGCCCGCTCCAGCACCGTGACCTCCAGCCCCTGGTTGGCCAGATCGATCGCGGCGGCCAGGCCGCCCATGCCGGCCCCGATGATGACGACCCGTTTCGTGGTGATGACCTGAGACTCCGCGCTGGGCCGTGACGATTCGCCTTGACGGCGATGTCAGGATTGATTGACACTTATACCTGACAAGATCGATTGACAGTCAACGCGGCTGCCAGATCGCCCAACGAACAGATAGACGGGAGGCGCCCATGGAGCCAGTGGTGCGGATCGAGCGGTCCTTGCAGGCCGCCATCGGGCGGTCCGACAGCAGCGGCTGTCCGCCGCGCCTGGCCGCCGCCATGCGCCATGCCGTCTTCCCCCGTGGCGCACGCATCCGCCCCCGCCTGTGCCTCGCCGTCGCCGCCGCGTGCGGCGAGGATGATGCCGATGTCACCGACGCCGCCGCAGCCGCCATCGAGCTACTGCATTGCGCCAGCCTCGTCCACGACGACCTGCCCTGCTTCGATGACGCGGAAACGCGCCGCGGCCAACCCTCGGTCCACCGCGCCTTCGGCGAGCCGCTGGCCGTGCTGGCGGGCGACGCGCTGATCGTGCTGGCGTTCCAGACTTTGGCGCAGGGCGCCGCGCTGACGCCGATGCGGCTGGGGCCGCTGGTGATGACGGTGGGCCTCGCGGTCGGCGTGCCCAACGGCATCGTCGCCGGGCAGGCGTGGGAATGCGAGGACAGCGTCGATCTGGCGCTGTATCAGCGGGAGAAGACCGGCGCGCTGTTCGCCGCCGCCACGGTTGCCGGCGCGGCTTCGACCGGGGCCGAGGCAGAGTGCTGGCGCAGCCTGGGCATGAACCTGGGCGAGGCTTACCAGGTTGCCGACGATATCCTGGATGCGACGGGCGACGCCGCCAAGCTCGGTAAGCCGGTGCAGCAGGACGCGGCGCATGCGCGGCCAAATGCGGTGAACCTGCTGGGCATGGCCGGCGCCATCGCCCGGTTGCAGCATCTGGCCCAGGACGCCGCCGATTCGGTGCCGGACTGCCCTGGCCGCGCGGCGCTCAGCGGCCACATCCTGTCCGAGACGCTGCGTTTGCTGCCGCAGCGGCTGGAACTGGCGCCGGGGCGGCAGCGCGTCGCTTGATAGTCCTTCGATGGGCGGCGCTGTTCAAACACGTCACCCCCGGGCCTGCTTGACCCGGGGACCTCGTCGCAACGGAAGCACCGAGCGTAACAGCCACGAGATTTCCGGGGCAAGCCAGGCCCGGGAATGACATAGTGGCTTTGGCAGGCATTCTTTCGACCTGGCGCGACCACCTGGTCAGCCGCCCGGGCTTCCGCGCCTGGGCGGCCCGGTTTCCGCTGACCCGGCCACTGGCGCGCGCCCGCGCCCGCAGCCTGTTCGACCTCTGCGCCGGGTTCGTCTATTCGCAGATCCTGCTCGCCTGCGTGCAGCTTGACCTGTTCGAGCGGCTGGCAGCCGGCCCGTCGACGGCGGCCGGTCTCGCGCCGCACCTGAACCTGACGACCGAAGCCACCGACCGTCTGCTGGCCGCCGCCGCCGCGCTGGGCCTGACCGAGCGCCGCGGCGACGCATACGGCCTGGGCCCCCTTGGCGCCGCGATGGTCGACAACCCCGCCGTCATTGCCATGGTGCGCCACCACGCCGCCGTCTACCGCGACCTCGCCGACCCTGTCGCGCTGCTCCGCGGCGGCCGTGGCGACCTGGCCGCCTACTGGCCGTATGCCGGGGCCGCCCAGCCCGGCGCGCTCGATGCCAGCCAGGTCGCCGCCTATTCCGAGCTGATGGCCGCGTCGCAGCCGCTGGTGGCCGCCGAGATCCTCGATGCCTATGACGTCGGCCGGCACAAGGTGCTGATGGACGTAGCCGGCGGGGATGGGCGGTTCCTGACCGCCGCCGCCGCGCGGGCGCCGGGCCTGCAGCTTATCCTGTTCGACCTCCCGGCGGTCGCCGCCCGCGCCGAGTCCCGCTTCGCTGCCGCCGGATTGACGGCCCGCGCCCGCGCCGTGGGCGGCGACGCGTTCCAGGACGCGCTGCCGACGGGCGCAGACCTCATCAGCCTGGTGCGCGTCGTGCACGACCACGACGACTCGGCCGCGATGGCGCTGCTGCGCGCCGTCCACATGGCGCTGCCCCGTGGCGGCACGCTGCTGCTGGGCGAGCCGATGGCCGGGATGCGCGGGGCCGAGACGGTCGGCGACGCTTATTTCGGCATGTATCTGCTGGCGATGGGCAGCGGCCGGGCACGCACGCAAACGCAGCTGTGCCGCATGCTGCGTGAGGCCGGATTTGCTGCCGCCCGGCCCCGCCGCACGGCCACGCCGCTGCAAACCGGTCTCATTGTCGCATTTGCATGACACTCCGACTGTAAATAACCGTTGACAGTTTTCTGTGTCAGGATAACGTGACGACATCAAAAGCGCCGGTATCGTCCGGCGCCGCAGGGGAGGCAGGTTTGCAGGCTCGGGCCGTCATTCTGAACGCACCGCACGACCTGGCCATTTCCAGCCTGTCGGTGACGGAGCCGGGTGCCGACGACGTGGTCGTGCAGACGATCTGGAGCGGCATCAGCACTGGCACCGAACGCCTGCTGTACACCGGCCGCATGCCGACATTCCCCGGCATGGGCTATCCCCTGGTCCCCGGTTACGAGAGCGTCGGCCGCGTGATCCGCGGCGGCGGCGGCGTGGCCGAGGGCGCCACCGTCTTCGTCCCCGGCGCCAACTGCTTCGGCCCCATCCGCGGCCTGTTCGGCGCCACGGCGTCCCACCTCGTCGTCCCCGGCTCGCGCGTCGTCCCGATCGACGACACCCTGGGTGACCGCGGCATCCTGCTGGCGCTCGCCGCCACGGCGCAGCACACGATGGCGCCGCCGAACGCCATGCCGGACCTGATCGTCGGCCACGGCGTGCTCGGCCGCCTGGTTGCACGCCTGGTCATCGCCCACGGCGGCCCGGCCCCCACCGTATGGGAGCTGAACCCCGGCCGCGCTTCCGGCGCCGAGGGCTACCAGGTCGTCTCGCCGTCCGCCGACAGCCGCCGCGATTACCGCTGCATCTGCGACGTCAGCGGCGACGCCGCCATCATCGACAGCCTGATCGGCCGCTTGGCCCCCGCCGGCGAGATCGTGCTGGCCGGCTTCTACAGCGAGCGCATGTCCTTCGCCTTCCCGCCCGCCTTCATGAAGGAGGCCCGCATCCGCGTCGCCGCCCAGTGGCAGAAGCAGGACCTCGATACCGTGTGCGCGATGATCGCCTCGGGGGCGCTCGGCCTTGACGGCCTCATCACCCACCGCGCCGGGGCCGACGAAGCGCCGCAGGCCTACCGCACCGCCTTCGAAGACCCGGCCTGCCTGAAGATGACCCTCGACTGGAGAGCCTTCGCATGAATGCAGCCGTACCGACCGCGAATGCAGCCCCGGTTCAGGCCAGCATGACCGATGCCCTGCGCGCGGAAGCGGCGATCGAGCCCGATGCCCCCACGACCGGCCCGGTGAAGAAGGAAACCCAGGTCATCGCCATCTACGGCAAGGGCGGCATCGGCAAAAGCTTCACGCTGGCCAACCTCAGCTACATGATGGCCCAGCAGGGCAAGCGCGTGCTGCTGATCGGCTGCGACCCCAAGAGCGACACGACGTCGCTGCTGTTCGGCGGCCGGTCCTGCCCCACCATCATCGAGACGTCGTCCAAGAAGAAGCTGGCGGGCGAGAAGGTCACCATCGGCGACGTCTGCTTCATCCGCGACGGCGTGTTCGCGATGGAACTCGGCGGCCCCGAGGTCGGCCGCGGCTGCGGCGGGCGCGGCATCATTCACGGCTTCGAGCTGCTGGAGAAGCTGGGCTTCCACGAGTGGGGTTTTGATTATGTCCTGCTCGACTTCCTGGGGGATGTCGTGTGCGGCGGCTTCGGTCTGCCGATCGCGCGGGACATGTGCCAGAAGGTGATCGTCGTCGGGTCGAACGACCTGCAGTCGCTGTATGTGGCCAACAACGTCTGCTCGGCGGTCGATTACTTCCGCAAGATGGGCGGCAATGTTGGCGTCGCCGGCATGGTCATCAACAAGGACGACGGCTCCGGCGAGGCCGCCGCCTTCGCCGCGGCCGCCGGGATCCCCGTGCTGGCGGCGATCCCCGCCAACGACGACATCCGCAAGAAATCCGCCAACTACGAGATCATCGGCCGGCCTGGCGGCGAATGGGCCTCGATGTTCGAGGAACTGGCCGAGCAGGTCGCGTCCGCCCCGCCCGTCCGCCCCAACCCGCTCTCTCAAGATGCGCTGCTCGGTCTGTTCAAGGGCGAGGCCGTCGGCCGTCACGTCGTGCTGACCCCCGCCACCGAGCACGACATGTGCGCCGCGACCGTGCTGAACAAGCCGTCGCTCGAAGTGGTCTACGAGGGCGTCTGACAGCATGGACGGCGCGATTCTCCCAGCAGAGGGCCCTCCCGCAACCGGTCTGGCCTGCCACGGCGGCAAGGACACGCTGCAGACGGCCGCCCGCGCCGCCGGCAAAAGCGCCGTCATGGATCGGCTGGCCGCCGACTACCCGATGGGCCCGCACGACCAGCCGCAATCCATGTGCCCGGCCTTCGGCGCGCTCCGCGTCGGTCTGCGCATGCGCCGCACCGCCACCATCCTCAGCGGTTCCGCCTGCTGCGTGTACGGCCTGACCTTCACAGCCCATTTCTACGGCGCCCGCCGCAGTGTCGGCTACGTCCCGTTCAACAGCGAATCGCTGGTTCGCGGGCAGCTGTACGAAGACATCCGGGACGCCGTGCACAAGGTCGCCAAGCCCGAGGACGTCGATGCCGTCGTCGTCATCAACCTCTGCGTCCCGACCGCGTCCGGCGTCCCCCTGGACCGCCTGCCACGGCAGATCGACGGGGTTCGCGTGATCGGCATCGACGTCCCCGGGTTCGGCGTGCCCACCCATGCCGAGGCCAAGGACGTGCTGGCCGGGGCGATGCTGAAATACGCCCGCACCGAGGCCGAGCACGGCCCGGTCGCCCGCCCCCGCACGCAGCAGGCGCTGCCCACTGTCGCCTTGATCGGCGAGCTGTTCCCCGCCGACCCGCCGGTCGTCAGCGCGATGCTCGCGCCGATGGGCCTCGCCGTCGCCCCGCCGCTGCCCTCCCGCGAATGGCGGGACCAGTATGCGGCGCTGGACAGCGTCGTCGCCGCCGCGGTGCACCCGTTCTACACCGCCACCATCCGCGAGTTCCACGCCGCCGGCCGCCCGGTCGTGGGCTCCGGCCCCGTCGGCGTCGAGGGCGCCGCCGCCTGGCTCGATGCCGTCGGCAAGGCCGCGGGCGTCAGCGCCGATGCGGCAAAGGCGAAGTGGCTGCCGGCCATCAAGTCGGCGCTCCACGCCGCGCCGATCACAGCCCGCATCACCGTCTCGGGCTACGAAGGATCGGAGCTGCTGGTCGCCCGCCTGTTGATCGAGGCCGGGGCCGAGGTGCCGTATGTCGGCACCGCCTGCCCGCGCACCGAATGGAGCGACCCGGACCGCGAGTGGCTGGAGGCCCGCGGCGTGCACGTGCAGTTCCGCGCCTCGTTGGAGCAGGACATGGCGGCGATGCTGGACGTCCGCCCGGACCTCGCCGTCGGCACCACGCCGCTGGTGCAGAAGGCCAAGGAGCTGGGCATCCCGGCGCTGTATTATACCAATATGGTCTCCGCCCGCCCGCTGTTCGGCCCGGCCGGCGCCGCCTCGATGGCCGGCATCGTCGCCGCCCAGACCCGCGGCGCGGAGCGCTTCGGCCGCATGGTCAGCTTCTTCGAGGGCGTCGGCGCCGGCCCCACCGCCGGCTACGGCTGGACCCAGAAGCCCTCGGAACCCAAGGGCTACCGCGAACGCATGCAGAAGCAGCGCGCCGCCCAGGCGAAGGCCCGTGAAGCGGTGGGCACCTAGATGCTCGTCCTCGATCACGACCGCGCCGGCGGCTACTGGGGCGCCGTCTACGCATTCACCGCCATCCGCGGCCTGCGTGTCGTCATCGACGGCCCCGTCGGCTGCGAGAACCTGCCCGTCACCGCCGTGATGCACTACACCGACGGCCTGCCGCCGCACGAACTGCCCGTCGTCGTCACCGGCCTGAACGAAGACAGCCTGTCGATGCACGGCACCGAGGGCGCGCTGCGCCGCGCCGCCGCGACCGGAGACCAGGACCTGCCCGGCGTCGTCGTCACCGGCAGCATCGCCGAGATGATCGGCGGCGGCGTGACCCCCGAGGGCAGCAACCTGCTGCGCTTCATCCCCCGCACCATCGACGAGGACCAGTGGCAGGCCGCCGACCGCGCCATCTACTGGCTCTGGAGCGAATTCGGCGCCAAGCGCACCAAGATCAAGCCGCGCCCGGCTCGCGCGGACGGCGTCAAACCCCGCGTCAACATCATCGGCCCCATCTACGGCACCTTCAACATGCCGTCCGACGTCGCCGAGATCCGCCGCCTGGTCGAAGGCATCGGCTGCGAGGTGAACCTCACCTTCCCGCTCGGCGCCCATGTCGACGAGATCAGCCGCCTGCCGGACGCCGACGTGAACATCTGCATGTATCGCGAGTTCGGCCGCGGGCTCTGCGAAGAACTCGACCGCCCCTATTTGCAGGCCCCCATCGGCCTGTTCGCCACCACCAATTTCCTCCGCAAACTCGGCGAGCTGACGGGCATCGACCCGGAGCCGTTCATCGAGCGCGAAAAGCACACCACCATCAAGCCCGTCTGGGACCTGTGGCGCAGCGTGACGCAGGACTTCTTCGCCAGCGCCAGCTTCGCCGTGGTCGCCACCGACACCTACGCCCGCGGCCTGGTCGGCTTCCTGGAAGGCGAGCTCGGCATCCCCTGCACCTTCCACTTCAGCCGCACCGCCGGCACGAAGCCCGACAACCAGGCCGTCAAGGACGCGCTGAAGAAAAGCCCGCCGCTGGTGCTGTACGGCTCCTACAACGAGCGCCTTTATGCCGCCGAGCAGGGCGCCCGCTGCATGTTCATCCCGGCCTCGTTCCCCGGCGCCATCGTCCGCCGCCACACTGGCACGCCCTTCATGGGCTACGCCGGCGCCTGCTACCTGGTGCAGGAATACTGCAACGCCCTGTTCGACGCGCTGTTCCACATCCTGCCGCTGAGCACGGACATGGACAAGGTCGAGCCCACCCCGGTGCGGGCCGCCGAGTGGAACGCCGTCCCGTGGGACGATGCGGCGCTGGAGCTGCTGAACCAATACGTCGAGAGCGAGCCGTTCCTGGTTCGCATCTCGGCCGCGAAAAAGCTGCGTGACCGCGCCGAGCAGGACGCGCGCGCCGCCGGGCAGGACCGTGTGACCGAGGCGCAGGTCGCCCGCTCGCACGGCGCCGTGCAGGCGAACGCAGCATGACCCGGGGCATCGCCCCGGCAACGAGATGGCCGGCCGGTTACATCGGCTGGTGCATGGCCGCGGCAGTTGCCGCGGCAGACGAACCCCAGCCGCGGGGAGGTGCGGTGCAACACGGTACGTGGAGGTACCCCGATTATGTCTGACGTCAACCTACGAACAGGGTCCACCTCGGGCCTGACCGACTCCGAGGCGCGTGAGTTCCATTCCATCTTCGTCACCAGCTTCATCGTCTTCACGGTGATCGCGGTCATCGCCCACGTGCTCGTGTGGCAGTGGCGCCCCTGGCTGCCCGGGCCGAACGGCTACGCGCAGCTGATGGACGGCGTCGCCGTCGCCAAGTCGTTCCTGGCATAGGAGAGAACTGATCATGTGGCGCATTTGGTTGCTTTACGATCCCCGCCGGATCCTGGTCGCACTGTCCGTCTTCCTGTTCGTGCTCGCGATCCTGATCCACTTCATCCTGCTCAGCACCAGCCGCTTCAACTGGCTGGAAGGCCCGACCCGGCCGGTGCCGGCCCTGGTCGCACCAGCCAAGTAGCCTACGGGCAGCCAAGCCCAGGACCGGTCAACCGGTCCTGGGCGCGGCGACCCCCCTGCACGACCGCCTGACGATGCCTGCCTGACGATGACGGAGACGACCGATGTCGATGCTGAACTTCGAGGCCAAATACCGCGTTCGCGGCGGCACCTTGCTGGGGGGCGACCTGTTCGACTTCTGGGTCGGACCGTTCTGGGTCGGCTTGTTCGGCGTCATGACCATCTTCTTCTCGGCCCTGGGCACGCTGCTGATCGTCTACGCGGCGTCGCTGGGCCCCACCTGGAATATCTGGCGCATCAACATAGCGCCCCCTGACCTCAGCTACGGCCTGGCCTTCGCCCCGCTGCGCGAAGGCGGGTTCTGGCAGGTCATCACGATCTGCGCCTGCGGGGCCTTCATCTGCTGGGCCCTGCGCCAGGCAGAGATCAGCCGCAAGC
>JAYUCA010000442.1:0-17339 GCA_043740535.1 Rhodospirillales bacterium
CCGTCGCGGAGCTTCCCGGCGTAGGCGTGGGTGCGGGCCAGCGCGTCGGAGTCGCGCAGGATCTCCAGCGTGGTGATGCCGGCGATCGCGGAGACGGGGTTGGCGTTGTAGGTGCCCTGGTGGCCGATCTTCTCCACTCCGCGCGCCGCCGTCCGCTCCGGGTCCAGCAGCTCCATGATGTCGGCGCGGCCGGCGACGGCGCCGCCCGGCATGCCGCCGGCGAGGATCTTGGCCAATGTCGTCAGGTCCGGCGTGATGCCCAGCGCCTCCTGCGCGCCGCCCAGGGCCACGCGGAACCCGGTCACGACCTCGTCGAAGATCAACACGATGCCCAGCTTCGCCGTCTCCTGCCGCAGCACCCGCACGAAGGCCGGATCGACCGGGACCTGGCCATAGGTCGATCCCGTCGGCTCGATGATCGCCGCTGCAATGCGCTGCCCATGCTCGGCCAGCGCCGCCCGCAGCGCGGCCTCGTCGTTCGGCTTCACCAGCACGACGTTGTCGGCCACCTCGTGCAGCACGCCCGGCGTGGGCGAGCCGTCCATGTGGCTCGCGACCCCGAAGGCCACATGGTCGTGCCAGCCGTGGAAGTGGCCCAGGAAGCGCAGCAGCAGCGGCCGGCCGGTGGCGGCGCGGGCGAGACGGAAGGCCATCATCGTCGCCTCGGTGCCCGAGTTCGTGAAGCGCACCAGCTCGGCCGACGGCACCAGGTCGATGACCATCTGCGACCACCGCGTCTCCAGCTCGTGGTTGGCGCCGTAATGGGTGCCGCGGCCGAGCTGCTCGACGATGCGGGCCGTCACCTCGGGGTGGGAGTGGCCCAGGATCAGCGCGCCGTGGCCGCCCTGGTAATCGACGTACCAGTTGCCATCCAGGTCCCGCTTGCGGGCGCTGCCGGCCTGGTCGACGTAGATCGGGTGCGGCCGCATGTAGCGCGTGTCGTGCGCGACGCCGCCGGGCAGGACGCGCTTCGCCTCGTGGTAGGCGGCGGCCGAGCGCGGCGTGCGGCCGATATAGGCGGCCACGATCGGTGAGTTGGTGGTTTCGATGTCATGCATGGCGGGGTCTCACTCGGCGGCCAGCGTGCCGCTGGCGTGGCGGTTGGGGCGAAACGGGATGCCGAGGTTTTCGCGCAAGGTCGGCCCGTCGTATCGGGTGCGGAAGATGCCGCGGCGTTGCAGTTCGGGCACCACCTTATCGACGAAATCCTCCAGCGGCTGCGGGAAATACGGCGACAGCATCGTGAACCCGTCGGCGGCGCCCTTGGCGAACCAGTCTTCCATGAAGTCGGCCAGGCCCGTCGGCGTGCCGATATAGACCATGTGGCCCAGGCTGAAGGTGAAGCGGCGGCCCAGCTCGCGGATGGACAGGTTCTCACGCCGCGCCAGGTCGATCAGCATCTGCTGCCGCGCCTTGGCGGCGTTGCTGGGCGGCAGCTCCGGCAGCGGGCCATCGAGGTCGAACTGCCTGAGGTCCAGCCCGCCCGCCAGCCGCTGCACGCTGGCCAGCGCGCCGTCGTCGGAGGCTTCGGCGACCATCATGTCGTAGTCGGCCTTCGCCGCCCTGTAGGTGTCGCCGAGGACGTAGCGGATGCCGGGCATGATCTTCATGTGGTCGGGGTTGCGGCCGTATTTGGCCATGCGGCCCTTCACGTCGGCATAGAAGGCCTGCGCTTCCCCGAGATCGACCTGGGCGGTGAACACCACCTCGGCCGTGCGCGCCGCCAGCTCCCGCCCCGGCTCCGACGACCCGGCCTGCGCCACGATCGGGTAGCCCTGCGGCGAGCGGGCGACGTTCAGCGGGCCGTGCACCTTGAAGTGCTTGCCCTGGTGCTTCAGCACATGCAGCTTCGCGGGGTCGATGTAGCGGCCGGTCGACTTGTCGCGGATGACGGCGTCATCCTCCCAACTGTCCCACAGGCCGGTGACGACGTCGTAGAACTCCTGCGCGCGCTCGTACCGCAGCGCGTGGTCCATGTGGGCGTCCTGGCTGAAGTTCAGCGCCTCGTCGACGTTCTGCGAGGTGACCAGGTTCCAGCCGGCGCGGCCCTTGCTGATGTGGTCGATGGTGGCGAACTTGCGGGCGATGCTGAAGGGGTCGTTGTAGGTGGTGGTGGCCGTCGAGATCAGCCCGATGTTCTTCGTGACCGTCGCCAGCGCCGCGAGCATGGTCAGCGGCTCCAGCCGGACGCAGCGGCCTGATTCGGCCAGCGCCTCGGCACTGCCGCCCGACAGGTAGAAGGCCGGGGCGACGGCGGCGCTGTCCTGGAAGAACAGCATGTCGAACAGTCCGCGCTCGGCCACGTGGGCAAGCTGGACGACCTCGTCGAAGTCCATGTCAGCGGGTGCGGCGCCAGGCATGCGCCAATGGCCGGGCGGGTGGCAGAAGGCGGTCAGCTTCATCTGGCGCTTGGGCGGGGTCATGGGCCTTCCTTATACCAGGGAACAAAAGTCCTGACCTGTGCATTGGTTGGTGGAATGCGAAGGGCATTCCACCCTACGAGGCAAACGCGAAGGGGTCTGCGTAGGCGAGCGTTCAGTGCGCCGGTCCTACTTCACGGTCCGCACGGACGTCGCCAGCGTATACTGGTCTGCGCGCGGCGTCAGGGTCAGCGTGCGGCGCACGCCCCAGGACGCCTTCACGAAGAACAGCGGCAGAACCAGGCGCTGGTCCATCGCATATCGTACGGCATCCTGGACCAGCTTGTCCCGCATCGCGTCGTCGAAAGTGCTGTCGATCTTGGTCAGCGCCGCGTCCATCGCCGGGTCCGCGACGAAGCGCCGGTTGTTGGCGCCCAGGCCGCGCCCGGGGTCGGAGCTGTGCAGGATGGTGTTCAGCCCCTCGCTGCCGATGCCGGTGGTGGTGCCGAACATCGAGATGGTGGCCGCGAAATCCGACGATCCGCTGGGGCCATACGTCGCCCAGCGGCGGGAGTAGATGGTCATCGGCAGCGCCTCGATCTGCACCTTGATGCCGACGGCGTTCAGCATCTGGCCGACGGCCTGGCAGGTGCGGGAGTCGCCGGCGAAGCGGTCGCTCGTGCAGGTCAGGTTCAGCGTGAAACCCTGCGGGTACCCGGCCTCGGCCAGCAGCTTCCTGGACAAGGCCGGGTCGTATCTCGAAGGCTCCAGGCCCGGCACATGGCCCGAAAGACCGGGCGCCGCCGTCTGCCCTGCCGCCGTGGCCCCGCCCTGCATCGCCCGCTCGGCCAGGGCTGTGCGGTTCAGCGCGTGGTCCATCGCTTCTCGCACCTGCCGGTCGCGCATCGGGTTCGTGGGCAGCGGCTGGCCATCGGGCCCCAGCGCGTTCGGTGTCGTTGGGCTGACGCTGTCGATGTACAGGTAGTTGGTGAAGATCGAATCGACGGTGACCAGCTTCAGCCTGTCGGACGCGCGCACGCGGTCATACAGCTCGGCCGGCAATGTGTCGGCGACGTCGATGTCGCCCGAGAGCAGCGCCGCGACCCGGGCGCTGTCGTTCGGAATGAAGCTGAAGGTGACGCGGTCCCAGGGTTCCTTCTCGCCCCAGTAGTCGGCGTTGCGCTCCAGGATCACGTTCTGCGCCGGGGTCCAGCGGACCCATTTGTAGGGCCCGGTGCCGATCGCCGCGCGCCCGCCGTTCCAGTCGACGGTCGTGGCATCGGCCGCCGCCTTCGCCGACACGATCGCGACCGAGGCCAGCACGCCGGGTTGCAGCGGCGTCGGCTCCCGCTCATGGATCAGCAGGGTCCGCTCTCCGGTGGGTTCCACCGAGACGATGTTGCGGACCGACGACGCGTAGGTCCGGATGCCGACGGCCGTCCTGGCGCGCATCAGCGAGAAGGCGACATCGGCGGGGGTCAGCGGCGATCCGTCATGGAAGCGCACGCCGGGCCGCAGCGTGAACTCCCAGGTCAGCGGATCGACGGCGCGCCAGGACTCAGCAAGGCCCGGGTAGGGCCGCAGATGCTCGTCCTGGAACACGAGCGGCTCATACACGTGGTATTGGACGTTGCGGTTGGGCGTGTAGCTCTGATGCGGGTCCGCGCCATCGACGGCCCCCTTCATGGCGATCCGAAGCTCATCGGCCGCAGCGGGCGTCGCGAGCAGGGCCACGAGAGCGGCAATCACGATGGCGGGCGTGGGCGTTGCGCTGGGGGACGGCATCGAGCGGTGGTTTCCTTTCGCCATGTGCGTCATGTCGCGTGCATCCATGCGATCTGGTGATGGACGGACAAGCGAAGCGACATCCGCCGCTTGATTGAGCCGGCGCCTGGAATGGGTCAATCTTCGACTCCGCGCCCCACGGCGTCGCCGTATTCGTATCCGCCTTCCCATGCAAACCCCGCCTAATGGGAGAAGACCCGTGACGAAGACCAGCCACCGCCAGAAGATGAGCCTCGGCGCCTTCGTGCACGAAACCGGGCAGCACGTCGCCGCATGGCGCCATCCGGATGCCTACGCCGAGTCGGGCACCAATTTCGCCCACATGGTCGAAACCGTCCAGACCGCGGAGCGCGGCCTGTTCGACCTGTTCTTCCTTGCCGACAGCGCGGCCATGAGCACCATGGGCAACCATGAATCCCAGGGCCGCATGGGCAAGGTGGTGAAGTTCGAGCCGATCACCGTGCTATCGGCACTCGCCGCCGTCACCCGCCGCATCGGGCTCGTCGGCACCGTCAGCAGCACGTTCCACGACCCGTACATCCTCGCCCGGCAGTTCGCCTCGCTCGACCAGATCAGCGGCGGCCGCGCCGGGTGGAACCTCGTTACCTCCAACAACGAGGCCGAGGCGGCCAACCACTCGCTCGACAGGCATCCCGCCCACGCCGACCGCTACGACCGCGCGGTCGAGTTCGCCAGCATCGTGCAGGGGCTTTGGGAAAGCTGGGACGACGACGCCTTCATCCGCGACAAGGCCAGCGGCGTGTTCTACGACCCGGACAAGGTCCATGCGCTGAACCACCAGGGCAAGCACTTCTCCGTCCGTGGCCCGCTCAACGTCGCACGCTCGTTGCAGGGCCGCCCGGTGCTGGTGCAGGCCGGGGCATCGGACACCGGGCGCGACGTGGCGGCGCAGACGGCCGAGGTCGTGTTCACCGCGCAGACGACGTTCGGCCAGGCACGCGAGTTCTATGCCGACGTCATGGACCGCCTGCCCCGTTTCGGCCGCTCGGCGCAGGACGTGTGCATCCTGCCCGGGCTGTATCCGGTGGTGGGCCGCACCCGCGCCGAGGCGGAGGAGAAATTCGGCTACCTGCAGTCGTTGATCGAGCCCTCGGTGGGATTGGCCGTGCTGGGTCACACGATCGGGGTGCCCGACCTGTCGCAGTATCCGCTCGATGGCCCGGTGCCGGAAATGGGCGTCACCAACGGGCCGCGCAGCCGCCAGGCGCTGCTGCTGGAGGCGGCGCGGCGCGACAACCTGACCCTGCGGGAGCTGTGCCTGCTGAACGCCGGGCCGCGCGGGCACCTGCTGATCTGCGGAACGCCGGCCGACATCGTCGATGAGATGGAGCACTGGTTCCGGGACGGCGCGGCCGACGGGTTCAACGTGATGCCAGCCTGGCTGCCGGGCTCGTTGGACGACTTCGTCGACATGGTCGTGCCGGAGTTGCAGCGGCGGGGCTTGTACCGCACGGCATACGAAGGCTCGACGCTGCGGGAGCATCTGGGGCTGCGGCGCCCGGTATCGAGGCGGGATGCGGCGAGGATGGTGGCGGAATAGGGCCGCTGCGTTCAGTCGAGCATCGAGCGTCACGTCCACGAGATCCCCGGGTCAAGAAGGCCCGGGGATGACGTCGTGCGGCTATTGAACACTCCTTCTTGCCGCCGCCTCCCTTCGGCACCATCCTGCCCGCAAACGAGGAGACGGCCAGCGTGACTGCATTGGAGACAACGTCCTGCCCCGCCCCCAGGGGCGGCGTCGCTCCCATGTCGAAGCGGGTGATGAACCTTGCTCATCTGCTCCGCCAATCCGCCCGGCGCCACGCGGCGGACATCGGGTTCGTCTTCGGCGAGCAAAGCTGGACCTGGATGGCGCTCGACCGGCGCGTCGATGCTCTGGCGGCGGCGCTGGCCGCGCGAGGCATCGCGAAGGGCGACCGCGTCCTGGTGCAATCGAAGAACTGCAACCAGATGTTCGAGGCGATGTTCGCCTGCTTCCGGCTCGGCGCCGTCTACGTGCCCGCCAACTTTCGCCAGACCCCGAGCGAGGTCGCCTACCTCGGGCAGGCCAGCGGCGCCGTCGCGATGATCTGCCACGCCGCCTTTCCGGACCATGCCGCGGCGGCGCGGGCGGCGGCGCCGGCGATCGCCCTCGTGCTGTCGATCGGCCCGGCAGACTTCGGCGACGACATCGAAGCCGTGATCGCCGCGCATGACGGCCAGGCGGCGCCCACCGCCGCCGTGCTGCACGACGACCCCTGCTGGTTCTTCTTCACCTCGGGCACCACCGGCCGGCCCAAGGCCGCGGTTCTGACGCACGGCCAGATGGCCTTCGTCGTCGTCAACCACCTGGCCGACCTCATGCCCGGCATGACCCACCGCGACGCCTCGCTGGTGGTGGCGCCGCTGTCGCACGGCGCCGGCGTGCACCAGCTTGTGCAGGTGGCGCGCGGCGTGAAGACCATCCTGCTGGCCAGCGAGCGCCTGGATATCGAGGAAGCCTGGTCGCTGATCGCGCGCTGGCGCGTGACGAACCTGTTCACCGTGCCGACGATCGTGAAGATGATGACCGAGCATCCCTCGATCGACCGGCACGACCACACCTCGCTGCGCCACGTGATCTACGCCGGCGCGCCGATGTACCGGCAGGACCAGAAGTTCGCGCTGGGCAAGCTCGGTCTCGTGATGGTGCAGTATTTCGGCCTGGGCGAGGTCACCGGGGCGATCACCGTGCTGCCGCCCGAGCTGCATGAGATCGAGGACGGGCCGCGCGCCCGCGCCGGCACGTGCGGCTACGAACGTACGGGCGTGCAGGTGTCGATCCAGGACAAGGACGGCCGCGAGGTGCCGCCCTTCGAGACCGGCGAGATCTGCGTTTGCGGCGTTGCGGTCTTCGCCGGATACTTCGACAACCCGGCCGCCAACGCGAAGGCGTTCCGCGACGGCTGGTTCCGCACCGGCGACGTCGGGCACCTCGACGCGGAGGGCTTCCTGTTCATCACCGGGCGCGAGTCCGACATGTATATCTCCGGCGGATCCAACGTCTATCCCCGCGAGACCGAGGAGACGGTGCTGACCCACGCTGCGGTGGCCGAGGTTGCGATCCTGGGCGTGCCCGACCGCACCTGGGGCGAGGTCGGCGTCGCCGTCTGCGTGCTGCGCCCCGGCGCCGCGCTGACCGAGGCCGAGCTGGTCGCATGGCTCGATGGCCAGGTGTCCCGCTACAAGCTGCCGAAGCGGGTCTTTTTCTGGGACGCGCTGCCGAAGTCGGCCTATGGCAAGATCGCCAAGAAAGACGTGCGTGCGGAGCTCGAACGCCGCGGCTGCCTGGCGTGACCAGCGCCGCACGCCGGGTCCGCATGCCGGGGCCGCCCAGCGCGGAGCGCGTCGTCGCGGTGCAGGTGGGCGCCGTCCCCGTCGACGAGACGCTGGCGGCCGGGGGGCTGCTGCTGAACGCGCTGGCCGGCCTGCTGGCGGCGCGCGGTCTTGAGTCGGCCTGCCTTACCCTGAGCGGCGGCGCCTTGGCCCCCTTCGCCTACGTCATCCCTGCGCTGTCGCCCGACGCGGCCCATGCTGCGTTCTACAGCGGCACGTTCCGGCCACCAGGGCCGAGCGCGCTCGAGATCGCGGCGGTGACGGTCGGGTTCCGGGACGGCCAGCCGTTCTTCCACTGCCACGGCCTGTGGACCGAGGCGGATGGACGGCGTGGCTGCGGCCACATGCTGCCGGACGAGACCATGATCGCCGCACCCATCCAGGTGCGCGGCGGAGGCATCGTCGGCGCCCGCTTCGAGGTCACGCCCGACCCCGAAACCGGCTTCAGCCTGTTCATGCCGCGCCCGACCGGCACGGCGCCGCCGCCCGGCGCGCAACCGGCCGTGGCGTTCCGC
Source organism: Rhodospirillales bacterium (assembly GCA_043740535.1). Taxonomy (GTDB): domain Bacteria; phylum Pseudomonadota; class Alphaproteobacteria; order Acetobacterales; family Acetobacteraceae; genus JBBROS01. The sequence goes on from JAYUCA010000442.1 coordinate 8,036, forward strand.
CTGGCGCCCAATCAGGAGCTGACCCCCGCTTTGGAGCGGCTGGGCGCTGCCGCCGGGTTCCGCCGCGGCGTGTTGCGGGGCGGCGTGGCCAGCATCATCGGCGCCCGTTTCGTCGATGCGCCGGATATCGAAGGCTTCGCGACCGAGCTTCTGGTGCGCCGCTGCGAGGTCCGGTGCACCGGCGGCGGCGCCACCGAGATCGACATCGCCATCGTCGATCTGCACGGCGCCATCGGCGAAGGCCGCCTCGCCGCCATCGACAACCCGGTGCTGATGACCTTCGAAGGCGTGCTCGAAGCTGCGTGACGCGTCCCCCATCCACACGAGGAAGCCATGTTCAACGCCATCGTGATCGACAAGACCGAAGCCGGCTACACCGCAGACATCCGGGAGATCGATGACTCCCTGCTGTCGCCCGGGGACGTCGTCGTGCAGGTCGATGCCTCCACGCTGAACTACAAGGACGGCCTGGCGATCACTGGCAAGGGCCCGGTCATCCGCGCCTTCCCGATGATCCCCGGGATCGATCTCGCGGGCCGCGTGGTCAGCAGCGGCCACCCTGAGCACCGCCCGGGCGACCTGGTGCTGCTGAACGGCTTCGGCGTGGGCGAGAGCCATACCGGCGGGCTGGCCCAGCGCGCCCGGGTGAAGGGGGAGTGGCTTGTGCCGCTGCCGGACGCCTTCACCCCCGCGCAGGCGATGGCGATCGGCACGGCGGGCTACACCGCGATGCTGTCGGTGATGGCGCTGGAGCGGCACGGCATCACGCCCGGCATGGGCGACGTGCTGGTGACGGGCGCTGCCGGCGGCGTCGGCAGCGTGGCGGTGAGCCTGCTGGCCAAACTCGGCTACCGCGTGCTGGCCAGCACCGGCCGCCCGCAGGAGGCGGAGTATCTGAGGGCCCTGGGCGCGGCGGAGATCGTCGACCGCAACACGTTGAACGCCCCCGGCAAGCCGCTGGCCCGCGAGCGCTGGATCGGCGCCGTCGACACGGTCGGCAGCCACACGCTGGCCAACGTCTGCGCGGCGACCCGGCCCCGCGGCGTCGTCACCGCCTGCGGCCTGGCGCAGGGCATGGACCTGCCGGGCAGCGTCGCCCCGTTCATCCTGCGCGGCATCACGCTTGTCGGGATCGAAAGCGTGCAATGCCCGATGCCCGAGCGCCGGGAGGCGTGGCGCCGTCTGGCCCAGGACCTGGACCCCCGCCACCTGCAGAGCATGACGACGACGATCGGGTTGCTGGAGGCCATCCCCGCGGCAGGCGCGCTGCTTGCAGGGACCGTGCGCGGCCGCCTTGTCGTCGATGTCAACCGCTGAGTGCGGCGGTGCTTGGCGATGCCGATGCAGGGGGTTCTCGATGCCGACGGCGGCGGGCATCACGGGATGAGGCATGCCCGGGGGCGGTTTCGGCTTGTGCTGCGGCGTGGCGATAGATATCCACCACCGAACGAGACATGCGCACGACAAGGCCGGGAACGGTCAGGAGGGAGCGGGGATGGCATCCAGGAAGATTTATCCGAGTGCGGCTGCTGCACTGGCGGGCGTGTTGCATGACGGCATGACCATCCTGTCAGGTGGTTTCGGCCTGTGCGGCATCCCGAATGCTTTGATCGAGGCGATCCGCGACAGCGGCGTGAGCGGATTGACCGTCGTGTCGAATAACGCCGGCATCGATGGCGTCGGCCTGGGCGTGCTTCTGGAAAGCCGCCAGGTCCGCAAGATGGTCAGCAGCTACGTCGGCGAGAACAAGATGTTCATGCAGCAGTATCTCGCCAAGGAGCTGGAGATCGAGTTCAACCCGCAGGGCACGCTGGCCGAACGGATCCGCGCCGGTGGTGCGGGGATCCCTGCCTTCTACACCCGCACCGGCGTCGGGACCGCCATCGCCGAGGGCAAGGACGAGCGGGAGTTCGACGGCAGCCGCTATATCATGGAGCGCGGCATCGTCGGCGATCTGGCCATCGTGCATGCGTGGAAGGGCGACACGGAGGGCAACCTCGTCTACCGGAAGACGGCGCGGAACTTCAACCCGATCATGGCGACGGCCGCCAAACTGACGGTCGTGCAACTGGAGCATCTGGTGGAGGCGGGCGAGATCGATCCCGACCACATCATCACGCCCGGCATCTTCGTCCATCGGATGGTGAAGCTGGATCATCCGGACAAGCGCATCGAGCAGCGCACGACCCGGCCCCGCCACACCGCCGCGCAGGCATAGGAGCACCGATCATGGCCTGGACCCGCGACGAGATGGCCGCCCGCGCCGCCCGCGAGCTGAGCGACGGCATGTATGTGAACCTCGGCATCGGCATCCCGACGCTCGTGGCCAATTTCATCCCCGACGGCATCAACGTGCAGCTGCACAGCGAGAACGGGATGATGGGCATCGGCGCGTTCCCCTATGAGGGCGACGAGGATTCCGACCTCATCAATGCAGGCAAGCAGACCGTGACGGCGTTGCCGACCACGAGCTTCTTCGACAGCGCGGCGTCCTTCGCGATGGTTCGCGGCGGGCACATCGCCATCTCGATCCTGGGCGCGCTGCAGGTGGCGGAGAACGGCGATCTGGCGAACTGGATGATCCCGGGCAAGATGGTCAAAGGCATGGGCGGCGCGATGGACCTGGTCGCCGGCGTGCCGCGCGTCGTGGTGCTGATGGAGCATACCGCCAAGGGCAGCCCGAAGATCCTGCACCGCTGCAACCTGCCGTTGACCGGGCAGGGGGTCGTCGACCTGATCGTCACCGACCTGTGCGTGTTCGACGTGAACGCGCCAGGGCGTCCCGGCCTGACTCTGGTCGATCTCGCGCCGGGCGTCAGCATCGAGGACGTGCGGTCCCAGACCGAGGCCAGCTTCCAGATCCATCCCGGCCTCGCAGCTTAAAGCCCGATTGCTTCAGGTTGAAGCGAACAGGCTTCAGTATTGCGATTCTGTTGAGGCCGTTCCATTGGGCGGATAGGCAAAAGCGCCGAGCGCCGGTCCGGGCGGCTGTGGCGGATGACGCAAGCGCTTATCCGCCCTACGCGATTAGGACGATGATGGAAGTTGCTCCGTGGAAACGCTGAAATAGAGCTTGATCGCTTCAGACGGACAAAGCGATTCATCCATGACTCTTCCCTATCGCTGTCATCGCGAGCTGCGAGGCAAGTCGAACCAGGGGCCCCCATCACCGCCCTGGGCCCCTGGATCGCGACGCCGCAAGGGCAGCTCGCGATGACGGGTGGCGGGGTGCACTGCCCCAGACTGCCCGTGCTCCGCCTTGCCCGGCGCTGCGGGAGGGCGCCGCGCCCACTGTCATCGTACTGTCACATCACTGAAACACTCGTGCCTTACATCACTACTAGGGTCCGCCATCGAATCAGGGGGACATGATAATCCCACCCTGACAAATCTCGCGTGCCGCAGCCGCGGACGACGCTCATTTCCGGAGGATGCCATGAAACTCACATCGAAGCTGGTTGCCCTCGCGCTTACCTGCGCGGCTGGCGCGCCGGCCATGGCGCAGCAGCAGATCACCGGGGCCGGTTCGACCTTCGTCTACCCGATCCTGTCGGCGTGGTCCGATTCGTACAGCAAGGTCAAGGGAACCCAGGTCAATTATCAGTCGATCGGCTCAGGCGGCGGCATTGCGCAGATCAAGGCCTCGACCGTCGATTTCGGCGCGTCCGATGCACCGCTGGCGCCCGACGTGCTGAAGGCTGCCGGGCTGACGCAATTTCCGCTGGTCATCGGTGGCGTGGTTCCGGTCGTTAACCTGCAGGGCATCGCGCCTGGCCAGCTGAAGTTCACGGGGAAGCTGCTCGCGGACCTCTATCTCGGCGCCATCAAGAAGTGGAACGACCCGGCCATTGCCGCCGTCAACCCGGGCGTGACCCTGCCTGACCAGGCTGTCACCATCGTTCACCGTTCGGACGGGTCGGGCACGACGTTCAACTGGGTGAACTACCTGTCGAAAGTCAGCCCCGAGTGGAAAGAGAAGATCGGCGAGGGCACGTCGGTATCGTGGCCCGTCGGCGTGGGCGGCAAGGGCAACGAGGGGGTCGCCGAGTATGTGAACCGCATCAAGGGTTCGATCGGCTACGTCGAATACGCCTACGTCATCCAGAACAAGATGACGTATGGCCAGGTGCAGAACAGCACCGGCGCATTCATCACGCCGGAGGCCGCGAACTTCCAGGCCGCCGCCGCCAGCGCGGACTGGGCGAAGGCCGACAACTACTATCTGGTGATCACGAACGCGCCGGGGGCCAAGGCCTACCCGATATCGGCGACCGTGTTCATCCTGATGTACAAGACGCCGAAGGATGCAGCCCGGTCGTCTGCGGCCATCGAGTTCTTCCGCTGGGCGCTGGAGAACGGCCAGGACCAGGCTGCCAAGCTTGATTACGTGCCGCTGCCGGCGGCGCTTGTGAAGCAGGTCGAGGCGTCATGGAAGAGCGAGATCAAGTAAGCCGCCACCTTGCGTGACGGGGCGGGCCCTATGGGCCCGCCCCCTGCCCTTCATTCCCTCGAACGAGGCCTTCACCCCCATGCAGCATGCAGTCACGGCCGGAGGCGCCATCCCGGGCGGGCCGGCCAGGCCCAGCAGGGTCCGCCGTCGCGGGCTTGGCGATCCGGCGTTTCGCGTGATCGTCGCCGCGGCCGCGTTCTTCGTGCTGATCAGCCTGGGCGCCGCCGCGCTGTCGATGTTCGTGGGCGGGCTTCCCGCATTCCGCAAGTTCGGCCTGGCATTCGTCTATACGTCCGAATGGAACCCGGTCCGGCAGGAGTTCGGCGCGCTGGTGCCGATCTTCGGGACGCTGGTCACATCCATGCTGGCCATGCTGATCGCGGTGCCGGTCAGCTTCGGCATCGCGGTGTTCCTGACGGAGGTCAGCCCCAACTGGATGCGCGGGCCGGTCGCTTCGGCGATCGAGTTGCTGGCCGGCATCCCGTCCATCATCTATGGCATGTGGGGCCTTTTCGTGTTCGTTCCCTTCATGTCGGACCACGTCGAACCGTGGCTGATCGATCACGTCGGCCCTTTGCCGGTCATAGGTTTCCTGTTCGACGGACCGCCGCTTGGCATCGGCATGCTGACTGCCGGCATCATCCTTGGGATCATGGTGATCCCGTTCATCTCGTCGGTGATGCGCGACGTGTTCAGCCTGGTGCCGGGCCAACTGCGGGAGGCGGCCTTCGGCCTGGGCGCCACGCGATGGGAGGTCATCCGCGGCGTGGTGGTGCCCTACACCCGCACAGCGGTGGTCGGCGGCATTTTCCTGGGGCTTGGCCGCGCGCTTGGCGAGACGATGGCTGTAACCTTCGTGCTGGGCAATGCGCACCAGCTCCGCGCCTCGTTGCTTGAGCCTGGCAACTCCATCGCGGCGGCCATCGCGAACGAGTTCACCGAGGCGGATTCGGACATCTATCTGTCGTCGTTGATCGGCCTCGGGTTCCTGCTGTTCGTCGTCACCTTCATCGTACTGGCGGCGGCGAAGCTGATGCTGATGCGGCTTTCACGGTCGGAGGGCACGTAGATGCCGGCCACGATGGGTGCGCCGAAAAGCAGCAGCCGGGCGCAGCGGCGCAAGATCGTCAGCCTGGTCGCGATGTCGCTGTCGATGGCGGCGACGCTGTTCGGCGTGTTCTGGCTGATCTGGATTCTGTTCACCACCATCGTCAACGGCGCGGCGGCGCTGAACCTGAAGCTGATCACAGAGATGACGCCGCCGCCTGGCAAGGATGGCGGGCTGCTGAACGCCATCTATGGCAGCGGCCTGATGATCTTGGTCGCCGTGCTGCTGGGCGCGCCGATCGGCATCCTGGCCGGGACGCATCTGGCCGAATACGGCAAGAAGCGCCCGGTGGCCGAGGTGATCCGGTTCGTCAACGACATCCTGCTCTCTGCGCCGTCGATCGTCATCGGGCTGTTCGTGTATGAGCTGGTGGTGCGGACGAGCGGGCATTTCTCCGGCTGGGCCGGGGCGGTGGCGCTGGCGTTCATCCTGCTGCCGGTCGTTGTCCGCACGACCGACGAGACGATGCGTCTGGTGCCGGTGCCGTTGCGGGAGGCGGCGCTTGCGCTGGGTGCGCCGCAGTGGAAGGTCATCACCATGGTGCTCTATCCGGCGGCCCGCACGGGCATCCTGACGGGGTTGCTGCTGGGGGTCGCGCGCATCAGCGGAGAGACGGCGCCGCTGCTGTTCACGGCGCTGAACAACCAATATTTCACATCGAGCATGTCCGAGCCGATGGCGAACATCCCGGTCGTCATCTTCCAGTTCGCGCTGGCGCCGTACGAGGCCTGGCACTCGCTGGCGTGGGCCGGGGCGTTGCTGATGACCATGTTCGTGCTGATCATCTCGGTCGGCGCCCGTTTCCTGCTTCGAACCCGCGTGTCCTAGAGCATGATCGCTTCAGGTAGATGAAGCGATCAAGCTCTTGTTTGTTGATTAAGAACGCGGAACCTCGTTTCAGGTCCAAGCAACCTGAAACGATGCCGCTCTGGAGCTTGATCGCTTCAGGCAGATGAAGCGATCATGCTCTAGTTTGTTGAGTAAGAACGCGGAACCTCGTTTCAGGTCCAAGCAACCTGAAACGATACCGCTCTAGACCAGGAGAGCTACGATGGCCATAACGCAAGCCGCCCTACGCGAGACCGACGGCGCTTCCCCGGCGGCGCGCCAGTTGTCTGACGTCGCGCCGGCCGAGCCGCGGATCGCGATCAAGAACCTCGATTTCTTCTATGGCAACAACAAGGCGCTGAAAGGCATCAACCTGGACCTGCCGGACAAGCAGGTGACCGGTATGATCGGACCCTCGGGGTGCGGCAAAAGCACGCTGCTGCGGGTGCTCAACCGGATGTACGACTTGTATCCGGGCCAGCGCGCGACCGGGGAAGCGATGATGGACGGGATCAACATCATCGACCCCGGCGTCGATCTGAATGCGCTGCGCAGCCGGATCGGCATGGTGTTCCAGAAGCCGACCTGCTTCCCGATGAGCATCTACGACAACATCAAGTTCGGCGTGAAGCTGCACGAAAGCCTGTCCCGTGCCGAGATGGACGAGCGCGTGGAGTGGTCATTGACCCGGGCGGCGCTGTGGGGCGAGGTGAAGGACCGCCTGGGTGGTTCGGCCATGGGCCTTTCGGGCGGCCAGCAGCAGCGGCTTTGCATCGCGCGCACGATCGCGACCAAGCCGGAGGTGATCCTGCTGGACGAGCCGACCTCGGCGCTCGATCCGATCAGCACTTTGAAGGTCGAGGAACTGATCGACGAGCTGAAGCACGACTTCACGCTGGCGATCGTGACCCACAACATGCAGCAGGCGGCGCGATGCGCTGACCGGGTGGCGTTCTTCTACCTTGGCGAAGTCGTCGAGGTCGGGGCGGCCGCGCAGATGTTCACTGCGCCGCAGCAGAAGCGCACGCAGGAATACATCACCGGTCGTTTCGGCTGATCCAAATCGTTTGAACCCGGGCCCTGCGGGGCCTGATTCCGGAGGTCGGCATGCCCCAAGCCCAGCATATCGTGAAAAGCTACTCGCAGGAGCTGCAGCAACTGCGGGACCTGATGACCGAGATGGGCGGCCTGGTCGAGAACCAGGTGTCGCTTGCCATGCAGGCGATCACGGATGGCGACCCGGCGCTTGCGGCCCAGGCCGTGGAACAGGATGCGGATGTCGATGCGCTGGAACGCCAGGCCGAGCAGCTGGTGATCCGGATGCTGGCATTGCGTCAACCCATGGCGGCGGACCTGCGCGGCGTGGTGGCGGCGCTGAAGATCACTGCGGCGATGGAACGGATCGGCGATTATGCCAAGAACGTCGCCAAGCGCAGCATCGTGCTGGGCCAATTCCGTTTGCCGTTTGCGTTGACCGCCATCTCGTCCATGGCGCGCCTGGTGCAGGAGAACCTGCGTCTGGTGATCGACGCCATCGGCGAGGAGGACGCGCAGAAGGCGATCCAGGTCTGGCGCTCCGACGAGGCGATCGACGACCTGTACAACTCGATCTTCCGTGAGCTGGTGACCTACATGATGGAGGACGCGCGGAACATCACGCCGTGCACGCACCTGCTGTTCATCGCCAAGAACCTGGAGCGGATGGGCGACCACGCGACCAACATCGCCGAGAACGTGCATTATGCGATCACCGGCGAGGTGTTCGCCGACGAGCGGCCGAAGGGCAGCGGGACCGCCTATGCCGTGGTTCGGCCGCCCGAGGACGAGATGGCCGCCGGCCAGGGTGCGTCCTGATGTCCGGGAGCATGGGCGCCGGGGCGAAGCCCCTTGTGCTGGTGGTGGAGGACGAGGCGGCGCTGGCCACCATGCTGCGCTACAACCTGGAGAAGCAGGGCTTCCGGGTCGACGAGGCGGTGGACGGGCAGGAGGCGCTGACGCGGATCGCCGAGGCGCAACCCGACATCGTGTTGCTGGACTGGATGCTGCCGGTGATGTCCGGCATCGAGGTCTGCCGGCAGATCCGTCGACGGCCGCAGACGCGGGACCTGCCGGTTATCATGGTCACGGCGCGCACCGAGGACCAGGATTCGGTGCGTGGCCTGAACACCGGCGCCGACGACTACATCACGAAGCCGTTCAACATGGAGGCGCTGCTGGCCCGGATGCGCGCGCTGCTGCGGCGGTCCGGCGCGGTGCCGGTGCGCGGGCAGCACGTGTTCCATGACATCACGATGGACCTGACGTCGCATCGTGTGCAGCGGAACAGCCGGCCGATCCATCTGGGGCCGACCGAATTCCGGTTGCTGGAGTTTCTGATGCAGCATCCTCGACGGGTGTTTTCACGGGAGGAGTTGCTCAACTCGGTGTGGGGGCCGGATATCCATGTGGAGCCGCGGACCGTCGACGTGCATATCCGCCGGTTGCGCAAGAGCATCAACGGCGAGGGGGAGCTGGACGTCGTCCGCACCGTACGTGCGGCGGGGTATGCGCTGGATACCGAGCAGATCTGAATTCCGGGTCTTCGTCTGCCGCTGCTTCGTGATTGCCTTTCCAGTTGGGCGACGGGATCCCGGGGTCAAGAAAGGCCCGGGGATGACGTGTTATACCAGGGATATCAAGCATTGACCGGTTCGTATCGTCACTGCGAGCCCTTGCGAAGCAGTGCAGGGCGGCCAGACTTGACCTATCGGTCCTGGATCGCTTCGCAAAGGCTCGCGATGACGAGTGTTCACTTGGAGCATGATCGCTTCAGGTAGATGAAGCGTAACTGCTCAACCCGGCGACAGGATGGTTTGTCCGCGCAATGTCGCGTTGATTGCCTGATATGCGTCCATGCCACGCCGCTTTGCGGTGCCGAT